>JARFRI010000410.1 GCA_029287335.1 Phycisphaera sp.
GGACGAGTGCTTCGAGTTGGCGGTTGGCTTGGGTACGGCCCATCTCAGCGATGATCGTGGGGTAGTCGAAGTACGTCAGCTCATGGCCCATCGCACGCAATGATTCATAAAAATTGAAATGCTCAAAGCTCAACCCGTTGGCAGGGTTGCCATAGTCATCGCGTTGGGCGAGGTAGAGGATGCGCATGGGTTGGTGGGTCAGGCGGCCGCTGAAATGGTGGGTTGGGTGGTTTGTTTTGCGGGATGTAGGGTCTGCTTCGGTGGTGGCCCGACGCGCTCTTGCCAGGCCTGTCGATTGACAAACAGCCCGTTGAGATAGGTGCTTGCGTAGAGGAAGTAGCCTTTCGCGTCGAGCAGTTCGAAGATCTCGTTGCGCAGCGCGCCGATATTGTTTTCACAGAACTCGGCCGACTCGATACAGATCAGTTCCGGCGCGTGTCGTTCAAAGTCGTAGCTTTTGAGGATGGAAATATCCAGGCCCTCGGCATCGATCGAGACGAAGTTGGGCCGGCCCAAAAAGTGCTCATCGATGGCCTGTGCGATCGGCAGCACCGGGACCTTCATCTGCTCAATGATTTCATAGGGCCCTTGTGCGCAGGCCTCTTGAGCATCACGGAGCGAGAAGGTGTTGAGCGTCGGTTGATTGAGCCGGTAGAACTCGGCTTCGCCTGCGCCGTCGGCACTGATCCCCGCAGCAAGCACGGTGTCGAGGTGCCGCATGCTTCGCAGCTTCTTGACGCAGTCCGGGTCGGGCTCAATGAGTAAGCCACGGCTGCCAAGCGTATAAAGCAGGTAGGTGTTGCTCAGCCGAACCGGTTCGTGTGCGCCGATGTCGATGTAGGTTGGCTTGGCGATCTTCATGTGCCGACACAGCACGTTGTGCGCGAGGATGTCTTCGCCGCTCTGCGCGTAGCTGGTGAGGTAGGGTCGCGGTTTGTTTTGTTTGAGCCAGCGCATGTCGCGTTGTCCTTTGGTGGTGCCGAGGCGTTTGTTAAGCCGCCTTAGCGGTCGTCTGCGAATCGGTCGCTGAGGCATGGTTGGTTGATTGTGCGGCGCGGCGAATCCACCCTTCCCACACGAAGGGCACGCCGAAGTAAGGCTCGTGGGTCTTGCCCAGGGCCTGGATCAATCGCGATCGGCGGGCCTCCGCATCAGGCACGAAGTCGTGGAATTGCACCAGCAAGCGGTCGATGCGCTGCGCCCATTGGCTGCTGACCAGCCAGTCGAGCAGGTCGTACTCGCCGCCCTCGATATTGATCTTCAACAGGTCGATGTGCTGGATATCCCGCTCGCGCATCGCATCTTCAAACTGCAGGAGCGTCGCGTTGATCTGCTGGCCGTCCGACTTGTACAGACTGGTGCTCTCCCCGGCGATACTCAGCGACATCGTGGAAGCTTCTGCGGCGAGGCCAGCGGCGACGATCTCTGCTTGAGCGTTGTTTTCAAGGCGGTATTGGATTTTTTCCGCGTAGCTGGGCACCGGCTCAAAGATCAGCGATCGGCACTGGTACCGGGCGAGGATCTCGGCGCTGAAGTCGCCACGGAACCCGCCCAGGTCGATGAAGACACTGTCCGGGCCAAGGGGGTGTTCGTAAAGAAGTTGATTGTGCGGGTCTCGCTGTTGCCACTCAATCAGCCGGTAGGCAATTCCCCGCGAGCGGAGTCGGCGCGCGTACCAGCTCAGGTAAGGGATGGCTTTGTCCATCAGGTCGGCAAGTTTTTTGGCAAGTCGATTTGTCATGGCATTAGGTCAGGCTGCGGCTCGGTTGATGAGGCGGCTAAAGGCCTTGGTGATCGTCCGAGGCAAGGTCGTGATCGTCAGGCTTGGATGGCTCGCGCGCGTCGCGTCGGGGCGGATGCGCACGGGGCGATCTTCGATGCGCTTAAACCAGTCTTTGCGTCGGCGCTTGGACCGCAGGCGTGCCGCGTCGCGTGGGTCGAGCTGGTCAAGGAAGGGTGCAATCAGTGCATAGGCGTGTTGATCGATCGCATTGGATTTCGCGTAGCGTGTCCAGTAGGAGCTGTGCCCATCGCGGTGCAGGTACGAGGTGCCGGGCACAGTCAACATGGTTCCGCCGCTTGCGACTTGTCGCAGGCCAAAGCCCCATGTATCCAGTGCGCCGGCATCGACGGGGTAGCCGTCGGCAGCGTCGTAATTGGAACGTGCAAAGAGGTAGTTACCGCTGGAGCCCGGCACGCGACACGTGGTTAGATATTCCGCCAGGCCGTATTGAGCGTGGGCATATTGATGGCTGTGTGTGACCGCGTCGGCGCTGGGCTCGTCGCGGAAGTAATCGACCTGCCCAAAGCAGACGACCTCGGCAGCGTGCCGATCCATCTCACTCCGCAGACGATCAACGCTGCCGGGCAGCAGCAGGTTGTCCGCATCGAGACAGAACAGCAGCGCGTGTTGCGCCTGCGCGATGGCGGTGTTGCGAGCCGCGCCGCCGCCCTTGTTCTCGGTGTGCCGAAGCACTTTGACGCGATCGTCCATCGCCGCGATTCGGTTTGCGATGGCGGCGGTGTCGTCGGTGGAGGCGTCGTCGACGATGATGTATTCATCGCCCGGCCGCAGGTTGTGCTCGATGAGCGAAAGGGCGGCCTGTTCGAGGTACGGCGCTGCGTTGTAGGCGGGTGTGAAG
>JARFRI010000416.1 GCA_029287335.1 Phycisphaera sp.
GAAGACCACTCGCACACAGCTTGCTGAAGCAAGTTGTGTGGCACCCAGAAAAGAACACCATCCGATCGAAGGACCACCATGCCGACTTGCCTGCTCACCGCCCTGCTCTCGCTTGTTTTTGTCAGTAGCGCTTTCCCGCAAGACACACGCCCCAACATCCTCGTCATCATGGCCGACGACCTGGGCTTTGCGGACATCGGCTGCTTCGGCGCGGAGATCCAGACGCCTAATCTCGACAAACTCGCCAGCGACGGCCTGCGATTTACGCAGTTCTACAACACCGCCAAGTGCCACTCGTCACGCATCTCGCTGCTCACCGGGTTGTATGCCAATCAAGCGGGGCAGGAGTCGCTGTCCCGCGGCATCACCACCGCACAGGTGCTCCGCAACGCCGGCTACTTAACCGCCATGACTGGTAAGTGGCACCTCAAAGAAGAACCCACCGACCACGGCTTCCAACGCTATTGGGGCCACCTCTCCGGAGCTTGCAATTTCTTCCTTGGCGATAACACCTTCCGGCTCAACGGTGAAAAGTGGGACGTCCCCCGCAATGAAAACTTCTATACCACCACCGCCAACGCCGACTGGGCCATCCAATTCATCGATGAGGCGAAAACACAAGACAAACCCATGTACCTCTACATGGCCTTCAACGCGCCGCACTACCCGCTGCACTGCCTCGAAGAAGACTTCAAGCTCTATGAAGACACCTACAAACCCGGCTGGGACGCGATCCGATCACAACGACAAGCCAAGCAAAAACAGCTCGGCCTCTTTGGTGAGGACTATCTGACGCCCGCGCCGCGACCGGATCACGTCGAGCCGTGGGAATCGCTCGATGATGAGCAAAAAGACTGGGAGTCTCAGCGCATGGCCGCCTACGCCGCGATGGTCCATCGGCTGGATATCGAGATCGGCCGAGTGATCGACCACCTGCGTGACAACAAGATGCTCGACAACACGCTCGTGCTGTTTGTCTCCGACAACGGCGCCTGCCCGTTCGATCGGACGAAAAAACCCGGCAAGCAGCTTCGGCCATGGGACCCCAAGTCGTACTGGTGCTACAGCCCCGGCTGGGCGCACGTCGGCAACACGCCGTTCCGCCTCTACAAACAAAACCAACACGAAGGCGGCATCAGTTCCCCCGCGATCGTACATTGGCCCGGCGGCCTGAAGACCAAGCCGGGCTCGATCACGGATCAACCCGCTCACCTCATCGACGTCATGGCCACCGTCATCGAACTGAGCAAGACGCAATACCCCGAGAAAGATCGTCAGGGCGAACTTGAGCCATTGCAAGGCAAGTCGCTCGTGCCGATCCTTGAAGGAAAAGCACGCGCGCCGCATGATGCGCTGTACTTTGAGTTTGCCAATAACCGTGCGGTCCGTATTGGCGACATGAAGCTTGTCTCGTTCCGTCAGAGCCCATGGGAGTTGTACGATCTGTCCAAAGACCGGACCGAGTTGAACAACCTGGCAGTTGAGCAGCCGGGGATCGTCAAGGCGATGGGTGATTCGTGGTACCACTGGGCCGAGCAGGTCAACCTGATGAACGCGAAGCAGCGCCAGCCGGTCAAAGACACCATGCAGAAGCCGAATTTCTAATCAGCCCGGCCTGATACAATCGAAGCGAATCGGGCCGTTGGTGTTCCGCTTCTCTTCTGGCTTTGAGGGCCGCATGCGTCTTGCAATCGGACAAATTCTGCTGATGAGCCTGCTGTTGTTAGCCGCGGGTTGTACGCCGACGCAGCGTCCTGCGAAAGCAGATTTCCGCGCAACCGATACGCCAGCCCGGGTCCCCGCGATCGTGAACGCCTCCGATACCGACGACGATGCTTCGCTGACCGAGCTCGTCCACGCCCTGTCCGACAAGGACCCGGCCATCAGGCTCTTTGCGATCCAATCGCTTCAAGAACGCACCGGCCAGACCATGGATTACCGGTACTATGAAGCGGCTGAGAAACGCCAGGCCGCGACCGACCGCTGGCACCAGTGGCTGGCCGACACCCTCGCGCCCGCGCCGATCACCCAAGAATCGACCGACTAAAGAAGAACCGGCAAGTACACCATGGCCAACCCCATCCAGGCAACCCAATCCCAAGACAGCACCACGATCGCACGCCTCACCGGCTCGCTGACCGTGATGAACGCACCGGACCTGCGCGTCGGCCTGCTCGAAGCGATCAAAGCAAACAAGCCCAAGATCCTCGCGATCAACCTTGCGGACGTCGATTTCATCGACTCCAGCGCGCTGGGCGTCTTCGTCGAGGCCCGCCGACAAATGACCGCCGACGATGGCAGCGTGACCTTCACCAACGTCAACGCCGACATCCGCGGCCTGATGCGCATCATGAACCTCGATAGCGTATTCAACTTCGTGGACGACGAGGCCGAGTTGACTGCGGCATCAGAGTAATCAGGCTCCGATAACAACGACCCGTCACATCGCTCACGATGATAAGAAGGACCCAGAGCCAGTACTTGGTTTGATAACCAAGCAATCGCTCCTCGAACCGCGTGCCCGGCGTGATACGTTTGATTTGAACGCGCGCAATCAACCGAAAAACAAGCAGCAGACCTCTTGTCTTTTTGATTGCGATCGCCTTGCGCCTGATCACCGGACCCATCACGAACCTCGGCGAACGGGCCATCGGCACCGTCGCCTTTATCGGACAGCTCGGGCTGCTCATCACCGCCACCTTCAGCGCCAGCCCACGGATGATCATCCGCAAGCGCGGCCGAAGGCTGGCTTGGCGAAACCTCTGGTTCCAGCTCCACCGCGTCGGGGTCAAATCCATCGGCGTCGTCATGCTCGTCACGTTCGCCATCGGCGTCATCCTGTCGCTACAGATCGTGCCCATCCTCGAACAGTACGGCGCGGGCGACCAGATCGCGTCCATCATCGGCATCGCGTTCTTCCGTGAGCTCGGCCCGCTGGTCGGCGCGATTGTGTTGACCGGGTTCGCGGGAGCATCCATCGCTGCGGAGATCGGGACCATGGCGGTCAATGAAGAACTCAAAGCGCTGCGCTCCCACGCGATCAGCCCGATCCGCTTCCTCGTCGTGCCGCGGGTCATCGCCTCGATGATCATGACCACCTGCCTGGCCGTACTCTCGAGCATCATGGGGATCCTCGGCGGCATGCTCACGACACGCTCGGTCATCGGCATGCCC
>JARFRI010000129.1 GCA_029287335.1 Phycisphaera sp.
GCTCACGATCCTCGGCCGACGTCCGGTGGATGCAGTGCTTGCGTTGGCGGATGAGGCTTGTGTGGAGATACTGCCTAACGTGCCGGACCTTCGGCCTTACTTGCGATCGACGAGCGCGGCGGTGATGCCGATGCGCTGTGGGCACGGGATCAAGAACAAGCTGCTTGAGGCGGCGGCGATGGGCATGCCGATCCTCGCGACGCCCAAGGCGGTCAAGGGCTTGGTCTTCGGCGAGGGCAGGCCACCGATGGTCGTTTGTAAACGTCCTGCCGACTGGATCGAGGGACTGAATAAAGTCTGGGATCAGCCAGGCCAATCCGCCGCGACCGGCAAGCTCGCCCGGCAATGGGTGCTGGATCGACACACCTGGCCCGGCGCAGCAGCACAGATGCAACACTTGCTGCAAACCCTCGCCCCTGATGAGCCGATCTATTACGCAGACACACAGCAGCCACGCCCACTCCCCAAGCGACGCGGCCGACGCGACGCGGCATAAATGTAGAGGCTTGAGGCTTGAGTCCTGAGGCTTCTGTCGCGACAAGGAATCCAGTCCATGCAATCTCAAGCCTCACCCCTCAAGGCCCAAGCCTAAACAAACACATGGCTTTTACCACGATGCATTTCGCGATGGGCATGGTCGGCACCGGTGCCGTCGCCACCGTCGGTGCGCTGGTGCTGCGTCGCGGACTTCGCTGGGTCCCGCTGTGGATGACGGCCGGGGGCATCTGGGCCTGCGTCCCGGACATGCCACGCATTTTTAAGGAAGACTTCCCCAGCGCCCCGTTCGCGTCAACACTTTCATCCAAGCCGCTACAGGACTGGCTCCAAGCCCACGGCGACTGGTTCTTCTTCCACCGCTCCCTCGATGCGCAGCCAAAGGAATATGCGCTGCACGGCCTGGGGTTGATCCTCCTCCTCTACACCGTCTCGGTCTTCCTCCTGACCATCACGCACCGACGGCCGCATCAGGCCAAGCCATAGCACCCAACCCGCATGATCGTTAGTTTTGTGTGTCCTCATCCAATGATGACGGATCGGGGGTAAAGTCCACCCGTTACTGTCCCGATGACCATTGGACTGGCCCCATCCGGCAATTCTTCTCGCCGACGTTTCTGGGCGCTTGATGGGATCCAATACACACCGTGGATAGCGTGATCGCTATCCCAGCGAGGAATCAAACCGTGAATATCACTTTGGGCGAAACGTGGCGCTTTACGACGAACGCAGGCCCTGCCGAGCAGGTGTACCTGGCGGTCGATGGGCCAACGACACCCAGCCGATGGATCCAGATGCAGCCCGTACTCGGCGAGCCCGGCACGTGGAGCGTACTGACGACCATCCTGCCCGGCCGACACCGCCTGCGCTACTACACCGTCGACAACGGCACAACACTCAACTGCGGATCGATCGGCCTCATCGGCGAGCGAACCAGCAAGGCCAATCCGGCCGTGCGCATCGACGACATGATGGGCATGTTGGCCGCGTCTGCATAGCAGGCTGTCCAGCCATCTAAAATACAAACTCGATCAATCGATTCGTAAATGCAGCGGAACCGCCGTGCCTGTGATGCGTCGAAATGATGATGCATCACCAGCACAAGGACCCCGCCATGAAAACCATTATCTGTTTGATCGTTATCTGCTTAACCGTCGGCCTGGGCTTCGCCACAACGCAGGCAGATAACCGCCAAAAGCCACAAGCAAACAGCGTGCAAGTCGAATGTCACCTGTCGTATCGCAGTGCCCCGGGCAAGGCGTTTGACTCCAAACAAGTCAAGATCAAGATCCCGCTACAGCGCGGACCGGTCGCAGAGATTGATCGCTCACAAAAGAAAATCCAGACATTTGATGACATGGAAGTGACGCTCTTGTACGACGTCAACACGCTGCGCATCGGCGTGCGTGATCTGAAGAGCGGTAAGGAAATCTACGCCCGGCTCTACCAACTCACCCCGGACTTACAGAACCAGTTCAATGGCGGGCATGGCTTCACCGGCTTGGGATACATCAACCACCCGACCAGTGAGTCGCAACTCCAAACATTCTCTGAAGTGATCCAGCCCAAGTAACCGGGCACTCATATCCCCGGCAACCCCGGCAGGTTCAACCCGCCCGTTGCCTCGCCAAGCGTGTCCTTCAAAAGCTCTTGCACTTTCATCACCGCGGCGTTCATGGCCGAGGCGATCAGTTCTTCGACCATCTGGCGGTCCGCATCGCTGCCGACGCCCGCGAGCGTCGTGATCATCACCGGGTCGATCGCAACGTCCACCACCTCGAACTTGCCATTCATCGTCACACGCACCGCGCCCGCGCCGCTCTCGGCTTGCACCGTCTTGGTCGCGAGCTCGGCCTGGGCCTGCTCCATCTTTTCCTTCAGCCCGCCGAGGTTGCCCATCAGGCTGGCGAGGTCTTTCATGTTCTTGAGTTGATCAAACATCGTGGCTCCTTATCGCCTCATACTAGGCGTCTTCAATCGTGTCTTGGTCTGATTCGGTCTGTTCGAGTTCCTCGCGTGCATCCAGCAGCACCGCCTCGGGGAAGATATCGAAGACGTCTTTAACAAGCGGCAGGTCCATCGCTTTCTGACGGTGGCCCCCGCCTCGAGGTGCCGGTGAGCCTTGCGTGGGCTTGGCGTGTTGCGGCGGGCCGGCGTCGATCAACTCGATGCGGAAACGCTTGGCCGTTAGCTTCGTCAATTCTGCGGCGAGGCGGTCGCACTGCCGGGCGTTGACGAAGCCGGCGATCCCACGATGGCCCTTTCGCGGGCGCACCTTGCACAGGCCCGCATCAGCATCCATCTCCGCCAACTCGATCTTATCGACCCAGGCGTACGCAGAGATCATTTCGACACGCTGCATCAACTGCGACCAGACCTCGGCCGGGCTATCGAGATTGACCGATGCGGCCACAGGCTCCGTTTCAGCCGCTTGCGGCTTAGCAGGCTGCTCATGCTCCCGCGGCTCGGCACCCTGCGGCGATACGCGCGGCGGATCAGGCGTTAGCTTTTTTTTTTCGGCGGCGGACGCACTCGGCGGGACAAGCCCGCCGGCCAACACCTTCGTCACATCCGCCATCTTCTCGGCCAGCGCCAGCCGCACCACGACCGCATCCAGCAGCGCCCGAGGGTTGCTCGACGACTTGCCGTTGCGGGCCAACCCGTCGCACAGCGCGATCATGTGGACCAGCCCCGGTGCATCGAAGCGTGCCGCCTGCTTGGCGACGCGCTGCCGAGACTCAGCGGACAACTCCACCAGGTCCGAGTCGGCCCCACAAGCAGCGATCAACATGAGCTGTCGCAGGTGCTCGATGAGAACTTCGACAAGTTGGTCCTGCCCAATGCCGGTCGCCAGCAGTGCATCGATCTGTTGTAGCGATGCGGTCACATCGCCATCAGCAAAGGCATCGACCAAGGAGACGACGCGCTCGCGGGCCGGCAGGCCAAGCATGTTCTCTAGGATCGCAGGGGTCAGTGGCGTTTGGCCGGTCGCCAGCAGCCGGTCCATCAGCGACAGCGCATCGCGCATCGAGCCGTTACCTAGGACCGCGAGTTGGTAGAGCACCTCGTCATCCGCCTCGATCTTTTCTTGCTTGAGCACATCAGCCAAATGCGCCTTGATTTCTCCGGCAGGGATGTTCTTGAAATCAAACCGCTGACATCGCGAGTGGATCGTCGCGGGGATCTTGTGCGGCTCGGTCGTCGCGAGGATGAACTTCACATGGCTCGGCGGCTCCTCCATGGTCTT
>JARFRI010000221.1 GCA_029287335.1 Phycisphaera sp.
GCACTGGGTGGTGTGGAATTGGCCTGCCGAGCCGGTGATGCCCTGGCAGATCAGTTTGGTTTCTTTGTTGACGAGAATGCTCATAGGTGGAGCAGGATAGCGTTTTATGGGTCAATTCACAAAGCCAAGGGACAAATGCTAGCGATTCATGAGTCTTGTTAAAACTTTCGTTCCCAAACGTAGCCGCGCGTGTCAAGTACCGATAGTCCCATTGCCAACGGCAAGGGGCACGACCGTCGGCCATTATTTACATGTCCCATGATGCGGGGGAGAACAATAACCCATGGACTGCCTGATGTATCTGGACCACAAGGACGCGCTCAACGAGGTCAAACACGCCAGCGAGACCATCGGAGCGATCGCCGAAAAAACCCCACCGATCCCTGTTGTCGACCAGAAGAACACGCTCCGCGATGTCAGCAAAATGCTCCAGCACGTCGATGCACTGGCTGGTGTCCTGATCCGCACCTCTGCAAATGAGTATCTGCCGGTCTACCGCGATCGCGCCTTTCTTTACCTTGCCCGGCCTTTTGCCAAAGACCTCTATTACCACAGGCCTGTCGGGGATTTTGCCAAGCAGCATCATGAATGCCAACCGCTCACCCTCGATGGCCAAACCTCGATCTCACAGGCGATCGAGGCCGCCCTCTTGCGTGATACTGTCACGCGTTACGACCCGGTGCTCGTTCGACTCAATGACCACGAGCCGCCGCGCATGGTTGATGTCCGCCTGCTACTTGAACACCAACGCAAAATGCTCGGCGGTGCTCTGACCGTCGTCGATCAACAGCGAAAAGAAGCCTATGTCGCCGCAACACACGACCGGCTGACCGGCCTGCCCAACCGTGAACATGCGATGGCAAGGCTTATCGAACTGAGCCAACCGTGCGACAAGCAAAAAAAATGCAACTACGCCGTCCTGTTTCTGGACTTTGATCGCTTCAAACTGATCAATGATTCATTGGGACACGATGCCGGGGATGAATTATTGATTCAGATTGCACACCGACTCAAGCAGACGGTGATCCAGACGACGGGTAAGTCCGAGGCTTCTGGGCAATGGCTAACCGCGCGACTCGGTGGCGACGAGTTCCTCGTCCTGATCAACGATATCGAGACAACCAACAATGCTGAGAAGCTCGCTGCAAATATTCTGGATGCGATGAAGCCTTCGTTCTGCTTACGCGGCTACGAAGTCAGCTCGTCGCCAAGCATCGGAATCGCAACATGCAAAAGTAGCGACGGCTCAAGCCCGAGCGCGATCGTCCGCGATGCGGACACCGCGATGTATCGCGCCAAGGCCCAAGGCCGAGCACGATACGTGCTCTTTAACCAGTCGATGCAAGAAGAGTCGCTCGAAAAGCTATACATCGAATCGCAGCTGCGCAAAGCAATTGAGCTTGACCAAGTCCGTGCCTTCTATCAACCGATTGTCAATTGCGAATCCGGCGAGATCGCAGGGTTCGAGGCGCTGGCCCGCTGGCAACACCCGGAGATGGGGATGGTCTCACCAGGTAAGTTCATCCCCATCGCCGAGGAGTGCGGCGCGATCAATGCGATCGGCCGATTCATGCTCGAGGAATCCATCAAACAACTCGCTGAGTGGAACCGCATCACCGAGAATCCCTTGTATATGAGCGTGAATATCTCGAAAAGACAACTGCTCATACCCGGGTTTATCGAGCACCTCAAAGCCATCATCGAACGTAACGACGTCAATCCAAGCCAAGTGAATCTTGAAGTCACCGAGACCATGGTCATGGACCATGGCGATACGATCGTTAAGATCCTTGAGCAATGTAAAGACCTGGGCCTGCGTCTGTCCATGGACGACTTCGGCACGGGTCTGTCTTCGCTGACGCATCTGCACCAATACCCTGTCGATGTCCTTAAGATCGACCAGGCCTTCGTCAAGCATCTCGAAGAGAGGTCCATGTACACCGCCGTCATCCTCTCGATCGTGACGCTGGCAAAGAACCTTGGCATGTCGATCGTTGTCGAAGGGATTGAACGCGTTGAACAGCTCGTGCAGATCCAGGCCCTGGACTGCGAATATGCTCAGGGCTACCTGTTCTCCAAGCCCGTTCCTCCGGATGAGGCGATTCAGCTGATCAAGCAGAACACAACAAAACGAGGCCGTAGCTACGTCGCCTAATGGCAGTGGGCTATAAAGCGCTCAAAACCCAGGCGGGCGGTTGCCCTGTGGGGCCTCGAAGTCTTCGTCGTCATCGTCGTAGCCGTCGTCAATCGGGGTGCCGCCGGGCATCCGGCCGACCTCAACGCGGATGGTCGAGCGGATCCCACCTCGGCCACGCCAATCGGTGATCACCATCATCCAGCGTGGCTTCATTGCCTGCTCCAGGTGCTCCGCGATCGTATTCGTCACCGCTTCGTAGAAGATGCCCTCGTTGCGGAAGTCTTGGAAGTACGTCTTCAGCGCTTTGAGCTCGACGCAGACCTTGTCGGGGACGTACTGCACCGTGACAATGCCGAAGTCGGGATGACCGGTCTTCGGGCAGACGCTGGTGAACTCCTCGGCGACGTGTTCGATGACATAATCACGCTTGGGGTTGGGGTTCTCAAAGCATTCGATAAGCGAGGGGTCGGGCATAATCTGTCTCGATGAAACGATCGTTGATGGCACCACTTGTGCCGAGTGAGGCGTATCTTACCCCTGTTTTTACCTGCGGTCCCACTCGCCCGCATTGGCAACGAATCCGCGCGGCGTTTATCCTACCGGCCATGCCGCACCCCATTAGCGAACAAACCATCCGCGAGGTCGCCAAGCTCGCTCGGCTTAATCTCACCGACGACGAGGCCAAGCTCTTCTCCTCCCAGCTCGGCGACGTCCTGGGCGCGATCGACCAGCTCAAAAAGCTCGACGTCGAGAACGTCAAGCCGATGCCCCACGCGCTGGACCAGCTCAATGTGTTCCGCGAAGACAAGGAAGGGCAAGGCATGCCGATCGATCAGGCCCTGGCCAACGCACCGGACAAAGACGAGCCGTTCTTCAAGGTGCCCAAGGTGCTGGGCGATGGGGGCGGAGCGTAACGATGGACCCGACACAAACAACACTCATTGAGCTGCGCGACGCGATCGCCAGTAAGCAGACCTCCGCAACCGAAGCGACCCAGGCCTACCTCAGCCGGATCGAGCAGCACAACCCCGTGCTCAACAGCTTCCGCGAAGTCATCGGCGACTACGCGCTCAAGCGTGCGGCCCAAGTCGATGCTGGCGAAGTGACCGGCAAGCTGGCCGGCGTGCCGATCGCCATCAAGGACTGCATGTGCCACACCGAGGGCACGACCGCCTGCTCCTCGAAGATGCTCGAGCACTACCGCTCGCCCTTCACCGCCACCGCGATCGCCAAGCTCGAAGCCCAGGGTGCCGTGATCCTCGGCAAGACGAACATGGACGAGTTCGCCATGGGCTCGTCCACCGAGAACTCGGCCTTTGGCGTCAGCAAGAACCCGTGGGACACCACCCGCGTCCCCGGCGGATCGTCCGGCGGATCCAGCAGCGCGATGGCCGCCGACCTCGCCGCCGCGACGCTCGGCTCAGACACCGGCGGCTCCATCCGACAACCCGCATCCATCACCGGCATCGTTGGGT
>JARFRI010000226.1 GCA_029287335.1 Phycisphaera sp.
GCGCTGATCGATATGCACAACGATGCGTGATTGGATCGACGTTAGCCGGCGGGCTTGTCCCGCCGCTTGTCTCGATTGGCGGGACAAGCCCGCCGGCTAACGGGGTGGTGAGATAAGCGACGCCGGATCAATCAACCCCGCGACCGACAACCACGGCACGCGCAGCGCGACCGGTTCTTTACCGCGATGGACCAAGACAGTTGGCTTTGTTTCATTCGTCTCGGGATCGGGGTACACCGTAAAGACTTCGGGCGCACCGCCAAGCCTTGGCGTGATGAGGAAGGACACCAACTCATCCCACTCGGCAAGCCGCGTCGGCACGTAGTCCATCGCACGGGCATCGGACAACTGCTTTAACGCCGAGGCGACACGCTCGATCGAAAGCTCTCGCCGATCGTCGTTGCGATCACGCAGTATGGGAATGCTGTTTACGGGCAACTCGATGGCTTGTGATGAGGCGTCAGCGAACTTCAATTCAATCGATGCGATCAGCGTGCTTGGTGTGGCAACGATGCGTGGGTCGCGGAACGCGGTGGCGGATTGAGCGAGTGCTAACGCTGATTTGGATTCAATAGTGAAAACAGGGTGCATCCCTTGCCCAGCGTTGCCATTGCTGATGTAGCGGGTCTGATCGCTTGGGTCAGCGGGGGTGCCGACAAGGACTTCGTAGCCGTTCGTTGGATCGTTGGGGTCGCGCCCCAGCGGGACGAATCGCGCGGAAATCAGTGGTCTTTCTAAGCCGAACGACGCCATGCCGTTCGCGGGATAGTTGGTCTGCTTATCGAGTAGGCGGATACTTTCCAGCAGCGCGAAATAGTCGTTGACGCCGGGGTAGCCGGGCAGGCTTGTTTCAAGTGCGCACTCCAGGCCTTGCTCATGTTCGATCCACCATCGTCCGTTTTCCTGCACCAGCGCTGATTGTCCGGCAGGGGTCTTGATCTCGATCCGCGCGATCTGCGTCATCAGGGGTGGATCAAAACGATCGGCGTAAAAAGCGTCCTGGTCTAAAGCATCGACAAAGTCATGCAACACATCACCCGCAACAAATGTCGTTTCGTCTTCATCGTTTTTAGCAACAAACAACACAGCTCGCCCGGCCCCTAATCTTGGGCCCAGCACGATCTTCCAGTGGCTTTGGTCTGTGTGATAAAGTTCGAGCCGAGGCGGATCGTGTGGGATGACGCCTTCCACGCCGATCAGTTCCTCCGGCTTGACGGGCGGGACTTTGTCGTAGTGCTTTGTCGTCAATTGCCCCTGAAGGCCAGACAAGACCGCAAGCAATCGATCGATGGCTTTCGTGTTTGCCGGGAACAGGCCCGGCATAACAACTTCCCATTGCCCGCGTATCTTCATCAAACTAATCGCGGTCCCGGCATTTCGATCATGGGGATGTGGAAGGATGTCAATGCTGTTCAAGGTTGGCTCAAATACAGCAGGTGGGAGGATACGGACCGTGCTGCCGCTGATTGCATCGTCGTTTGTCGCGTTGGGCTCTCCGCTTTCTCGCGTTAAAAGTAGTGCAACACCTGCCAGTAGCAAACACAGAATCAGAATGACAACAGTCTTCGGTTTCATCGCGATATCCCTCGGATCTATGCCCGTCGTCGCATGATTCCTACGCTCACGCCGAGGATCAGGATCACTACTGGCATGCCGGCCCAAAGGAGAATGCGCGTCGTTTGCAGTGCGCCGCTACTCATCGGTTGGATACGGCGGATGTCCTGGGTTCTTGGGCTGGCGGCGATGAGGGCTTCTTCGTGGGCCAGCCAGCAGATGCTGTTGACGAACAGGTCGGAGTTGCCGGGGTAGAGGATGCGTGCGCCGGGGCGCTCGGCGAGGTTGGGCCCGACGGTGCCGTCGGGCAGGGCGGCGGTGGAGAGGATCTCGTCCATCGCCCAGGTCGCGCTGCCGAGGGTGACCAGGCGTGCATCGCCGCGCTCGACGGCTGCGCCGATGACGACCTTGTCGCGTTCGCTGTCCGCTTGCGGGGCGAACTGGCCGGTCTTGGGGTCGGCGGCGGCTTCCTGGACGTGCAGCACCGGCGCGGTGATCTCGACCAGCGGGGTCTGCGTCACGCCTTGTTTTTCAGTGAGTTTCAGCGGGATCGGGTAGGTGAAGAAGGTGTTGATGCCGTTGAGGGCATCGCCAACGATCGGCGAGGCGGGCCATTGGTTGACGATGAATTGGTTGGTGTACTTTTTGACTTGGCCGTCCTCGTCTTCGGACTTGAGTTGCACGGCACTCTGGTAGAGCTGGGCATCAATGCCGAAGGTAGCGAGCAGCTCAACGAGCGTGTCGGCGGGGGCCTCGCTGCGTAGCTGCGGCGCGGTGTCGCCGTTGGCGTAGAGCATGACCATCGCGCCGTCGCCTTTGGCTAGACGCTCTTGTAGAAACGCAGCGACGGTGTCTTTGTTGGTGTTGTCCAGCGAAGCGCTGCGGTTCACGTCCGGCCGGAAGTACGGCATCGTGATCCATACCGCGCGCTGACCCTTGCGTAATGCCGGCGGGTCGGTCGTGACCGGGTTAGGCCACTCGGCGACCTCGAAGTCCATCGCCAAGAGCCGCTTGGTGACTTCGTCGTAGACGCCTTCGATGCGCTGCTGTTCTGAGCCGGTGATCGACACGGCACGCAGGCCGATGTTGGAGCGGATGAACACGACCAGCGGCGGGGGATCGAGTTGGAGGCTGATGAGCGCGCCGGTGAGTTGCTCTTCGCCGACGAACAGGTCGTTGATCTGGCTTGTCGACGCATCGCCTGTGCCGCGGAAGAGCAGCTCGGCAGGGATCACCCTCGCATCGCTGCCCGAGGTCAGCAGCACGCAGGGCTTGTCGTTGAGTGTCCCGCGCGCGTCGTCGTAACGCAGCGGCGGGGCGACATTCAGCAGCGGGTCCGTCTCGCGCTTGACCGTCTGGAAAAACTGTGGCACCTGCTGGACCATCGCGGCGAGGTTGTTCTGCGCTTCGCGTGCCGTTTGTTGCGCTTCGGGGGGGGCAAGGTTGTCGATGACGACGCCTCGCCGGAGCTGGTCGGCTTTGTTGGGCGTATCGGGCAGCGTGTTGCCGGCCAGTTGCAGGATGTACTGCTGGATCGAGGCCATGAGTTCGGTGTAGTGGGGCAGGTTTTGGCCGTCACCTTGTGTCGCGACGCCGGGCGACTTGAGGCGGGCCTGCCAGTCGCTGCCCAGCATGTCATCGCGGAGCTGCTTGAGGCGTTTGGCCTGGTCTTGCAATCGTAGGTATTGGCTGTGCAGGTCGGCGAGGCGTTGGTTCTGGATCGAGGCGGGGCGGAGGTTGACGTTGTTGTCGACGATCGCGGCCAGCCAGGCCTCGATCTGGTTGATCGTCTCGGCATAGCGATCGATCAGACGCAAACCCTCTGCGATCGAGGCTCGGATGGATGCGGTGTCCTCGGCGAACATCGCGTCCATCTCGGCGAGCAGTGCTTCGCGGCGGTCGGTCTGCGTGTCCAAGTCGATGTGCTGGACGTCGATCGAGGTGCTGGCCCGGGCGTACTCATCGACGAGGTCGCGGACGCGTTGTTGCTGGGCCGGTTCGATCGCGGTGCCGCCGAGCATGGTGACGAGGCGGTGTTCTTTTTCGAGGTTGTCCAGCACCGCCCGGCTCTGTGGCGAGAGACTGTAGCGACGCGTCGAGGTCAGGTCGTAACGCACCCAGCTCCGCGCATCGGGCGACAGGCCGCGGTACTGCCAGTACACCACATAGTTGGCGATGATCGTGATGCCGATGGCGGCGAGGACAGCGATGAGGACCATCAGCGCGTTGGTCGAGCGTCGCTTGGTCGCGGTGGGTAGCGCGGCACTGGAGCGGTCGGCAGCAGGGGGTGTTTGACTTCCGGGGGTCATCGCCACCGCCTGCTCTGTACGAGGACGACGGAGAGGAAGAGGAACAGCGCGGTGCCGGTCGCGAAGTAGACGAAATTGCGGATATCGATCAGGCCCTTGGCGAAGTCGGCGTACTGCTGGTTGACGCTGATGTAATCGATCAGGCGACGCATCGCCGGGTCGGGCGTGGTTTGGCCCGAGACGTAGTAGGCGGCAAAGGTCGGTAGGGCAATGATGAAGACGGTGACGAGGAAGGCGATGATCTGGTTCTGACTCCAGGCCGAGGCGAAGACGCCGATCGCCAGGTACAGCGCGCCGACGAGCACCAAGCCAAGCAGCCCCGTCACGATCGGCCCGAACTCCGGCGAGCCGACCATCTCCAACGTGATCGCGTGTACGACCAACGGCAGCAGCATCACGCAGAAAAAGACCAATGCACCGAGCCACTTGCCCAGCACAACCTGTGCATCGCTGACCGGACTGGTCATGAGGCGCTCAAAGGTACCGCTGCGGAGCTCTTCGCTGATAAGCCGCATGCTGATCGCGGGGGCGAGGAAGACCAGCAGCCAGACCACCGCGTCAAAGGTCGATCGCATGGACGCGGGCTGGCCCGGCTCAAAGCCTTGCATAAAGAACGTCGACGCGCCGATCGCAAAGGCACCGAGGACGACGTAGGCGATCGGCGAGAAGAACAGGCTCGATAATTCACGTTTTGCGAGGGTTAGAATCATCATGGGGAATGTCCAATGACCAAGCCTAAATGTCCAATGTCAAGGCATCGCGGATCGGTCATTGGTCATTTAGGCTTGGACATTGGTCATTTTACTCGCTACCGCTTCAACGAAGTAGCGCTCGAGGGTTGGGGCGCTGAGGTGTAGTTCGCGGATGGTGTGGCCGGCCTTGGTGAGCGCTTCGGAGACGACGCTGCGCAGGTCGGCATCGTCCTTGGCGGTCACGGTCGCGCGGGTCCAGTCGCCAAGCTTGTAGGGCTCAACTTTGGCGACACTGGGCAGCGATTGCAGTAGGTCGGTGAGTTGCTTAGGTGTGGCCTTGGCTTCGACGAGGATGGTCCCGCCACGCGAGGCGCGGTCGCGGAGCTGCACGGGGGTGCCTTGCGCGACGATCTTGCCGTTGGCAATGATGATCACGCGGTCGGCGGCCCGCTCGATCTCCGGCAGGATGTGACTGGACAGCATGATCGTGTGCTGGCCACGCAGTTCGGTGATGAGGTCTCGGAAGGCGAGGGTTTGTTGGGGGTCCAGCCCGCTGGTCGGCTCGTCGAGGATCAGCACCGGCGGGTCGTGCAGCAGGGCCTGCGCGATGCCAACGCGCTGCTTATTGCCCTTGCTGAGTTGGCCGATGACACGGCGTTTGATGTGCGACAGGCCGCACTTGGCGGTGACTACGTCGATGCGTTTATTCCGGTCGCCGCGCGACATGCCAAAGAGCTTGCCGCAGAAGTGCAGGTATTCGGTGACGCGCATTTCGGTGTAGAGCGGGGTGGACTCGGGCAGGTAGCCGATCTTTTGGCGGGCGGCGCGCGAGTCGGTCATGACGTCTAGACGATCGATCGTGCATCGGCCGGCGGTGGGCGGCAGGTAGCCGGTGATCATGCGGATACTGGTGGACTTGCCCGCGCCGTTGGGCCCGAGGAAGCCGACGACTTCGCCAGCGGGGATCTCAAAGCACAGGTCGTCCACCGCGAGGACGGGGCCGTACCACTTGGTGAGATGTTGGGCGACGATCATGGAGGCTTGCCGGGCGGGGACGTTGCGGGACCACGTATTGTCGCCGATGGGCGTGGGGGGTCAAGCGTTGTTGCTTGCAATAGGTGTTATGAACTAGCGGCTTGATGTTCGACGATCACGCTCATGAACGCACCGCCGTACTTGTCCAGCTTGGTTTGCCCGACGCCGGAGACGGTAAGGAACGCGGCATCATCGGTCGGCAGGTCTGCGGCCATTTGCCTGAGCGACTTATCACCGAAGACCACATAGGGCGGGACGCCTTGATCGTCGGACAGTTGCTTACGCAGGGCGCGTAGTTTCTCGAAGAGCTCGCTATCGATCGGGCCCAGGTCGTCTTGTTGGTTGCCTCTGCGTCTTGAACTGGTGGGCGACTCGATGCGCGAGATAGGCATCGTGATCGACCGATCGCCTTTGAGGATGTCTTTGCTTTCGGGGGTGAGGTGCAGGGTGCGGAACTGGTCGGCACTGGTGCCGAGCGTGCCGTCGTGGACGAGTTGCTCGGCCAGTTGTCGCCAGTGGGCGTCGGGTTGGTCGGCACCGATGCC
>JARFRI010000248.1 GCA_029287335.1 Phycisphaera sp.
GTTGTACGAAATCCGCTCGGCCTCTTCGCCAAGAACCGGCCCGCTGATCAGTAGCAGAGCAAACACGACACAGCTTCGAATAGATCTATGCATGCTTATATTATCTCCCTGCACGTACGCTTCAGGCAAGGTATGCATCGACTTAATTATGGTAAAATACACGCATCTCCACATCTCGCCAACAACCCGCCGAATTGCGTCAAGCCTTTTTCGATCGACTCGGAGACGAACAGGTGTTCGTCCGCCTGTTCGATCACCTCCCGGCGGTGTTCTTCTTTATCAAAGACGACCAGGGCCGTTTTATTTACGTCAACGACGCACTGAAAAAAGTGCTGGGTAAAAATGATGCACAGATCATCGGCAAGACAGACGACGACTTTTTTTCACCCGAACTGGCGGATGCGTACCGGGCCGAAGACCGCGAAGTCATGTCGGCGGGTAAGACGATCAGCGACCGTGTCTGGCTGGTGCCCGACCGCAGTGGCGCGTTGAACTGGTTCGTCTCGACGAAGACGCCTTTGAAAGATCTTAAGGGCAAAGCCATCGGGATCGCCGGTGCGATGCAGGATGTGCAGAAGACCGGTGCGGTGCTTGGTCCTTATGAGCAGATGAGCGACGTGGTTCGTTTCGTCGCCGAGCACTACGCACAGAAGATCACGGTAGATGAACTTGCCGAGCTCGCCCACCTGTCTTCGAGCCAGTTCACCCGTCAGTTCAACCGCCTCTTCCAGATGACGCCGGGCCGTTACCTGACGCGGATCCGGATCAACGCGGCGTGCAGCCTGCTGACGCGCACCGACCTTGACCTCACCGCGATCGCCGAGCGATGCGGCTTCCACGACGCGAGCCACTTCGTCAAGCAATTCAAGAAGCAGATGGCCATGACACCGGGCGCGTATCGAGCCACATAAGTTTCACGGCGTTCAACGCGAGCCGACGCGCGGCAGGTTGATCTGGATCAACTCGGGCTTGTCTTGTGAGGCCTTGATCTTTTCGATCGTGTCGCGGACCAGCTTGCCATCGTGTCGGCGAGCCCGCTCTCGACGCTTGGCGTCTTTGGCTTCCATCTGCTCAGCAGCCTGCTCGAGTTGCGGAATGATTTTCTTTGCGTGGTCACCGTACGACTCGAGAGACTTGAGGATTTTGGGTACCTGGCCGGCCCCGCCGTGCGCATCGAAGACATCGATGAGATATTCGACGCCGGCCTGCATGCCCTCTTCGACCTTGTGCTTGGCCAGGATTTTCACCCCTTCGGTGCGGACACCCTTGTTGAACATGATGCCGCTGGGCGAGGACTCGACGACCGCGTCGTAGATCGCCGGCAGCAGCGGGCGAATCTCTTCGAGCGTCAGCTTGTCGTAGACCGAGGTAAACGCGCTGCGGGCATTGCCGTCCTGATTGGTCAGGCCCGCACGCACCGCTTCGCGGAGTAATTCACGGTCAACGCCTTCGATCGATCGGCTAAGCAATCCACCCCTACGATTGAACAGCGCGAAGCTGAGGTAGCGCTGCTCCATCTTGCGTGGGTCGGCTTGTGTTGTTTTGTCCGCCTCGACCATGCGTTTGAGTAATGCGGGGATGGCCTCACGTGCCTGGTCGCCGATACCCGCCAACGCGTCGGCCGCGAGGATACGCAGCCACATGTCGTCGGCCTCAATCGTCTCCAGCAAGACCGGCACCGCCGCCTTATTGTCACCACGCACGTACTGGAACGCGTGACACGCCCCGTATTGCGTGTACAGATCACCCGATTTGAGCATCGCGATCAGTTGCGGCTGCACCTGAGACTTCTTTCGGCCAAGCGCCTCGGCGGCGCGCTCGCGAACGATCGGCGACCAACTACTCAGACGCTCAAGCAATTCCTGCTCGGTCATCGCGTGGTAGTAACTAGTGCGGTCCTTGTTGTTCCAGCCTTGGCCGTCTTCGATCAGCCCCTTGGCTTGCTTCGCGCTCAACTGCGGGACAACCTGCTTGCCCTTACCCGTGATGCGCAGCTCTTTCAGCGGCATCGCGTAGGCGACCATATTCACGCCGGTGGTATCCCAAAATTTGTACTTGTCGTAGCGTGGCTCGGGCGGGCCCTGGTGCAGGAAGGTGCCGTCGGGCTGCCGGGCCATATCGAAATGCGCGCTGCCAAACTCTTTCATCCACGCACCGGTCGCGTTGGGGCCCGAGGGGTTGATGCCGGGCATGGCCCATTGCATGTTGAAGAAGTTGCCGGTGTGGCCGGTGTCACGCGCGTTGCCGTGCGTCGCGACGCTCATGCGTGAGAAGTACTCGGCCGCTTCTTTTTCGCCGAGGATATTAAAGAGCACGGCCGCCATGCCGTTCTTGCCGTTGTCGTCGTGCGTCTGCGTCCAGGGGTTGTGGTCGCCGTAGGGGATCGAGCCCTTGCCGACATAGAAGCGGAGCAGGCGTGCGCTCTTTTCGATCGCTTCTGCGACCTCCGGGTCATCGACGCCCGCCTCACGCGCGAGCGCCAGGCCGATGGTCATCGGCACACCGGGCGCGTTCATCATGCCGTAGCCCATGAGGATGCCGTTAGGCTGAGCGAAGCGGTGGCCCCATGATCCGACGATGCTTTGGCCGGCCGCGGCTTCGAGGGCCAGCCGTTCCAGACCCGGCAGGATGGAGGTGTCGCCGGTCTCGATGACGTACTCGGACAGAAAGATCAAGAGCGGCCCGTACCACCACGACACGTAGCCGCCGGGCTTGGAGTCCGCGGCGATCTCCGCCTCGCGCTTGAGCAGTGGCCAGTACTTCTTTTCACCGCTGGCGAGCAGGCCCAGCGCGTTGAACGAGCGGACGATCGGGTTGGGCCGGTAGTCTTCCGCCAGCATCGTCTGCGCCAGCGCTTCGCAGCCCTGACCAAGGATGCGTTTGGACTTCGGGCAGTTGTACGGCGCGGTCGCGCTGTAGGTACCCAGTACAGGCAACTGCAGGACGACTTCTCCGGTCTTGCCATCGCGCCAGCGCGTGAGGACCAGCCCGCCTTTGCCCGCGTCGGACTCGGCACGGGTCAGCGCTTCGCCGAACTCGAACCGGGCGTTGGTGTCGAACGGCTCGCCGAACACACCGAGGATGACATCGCCGACCTGCAGCTTGCCCTCGGCCGGTGAGCCGGGCTCGACCTTGGTCACCGCGATCTGCCGGGCGGTGGTCGTGGTCAGCCGATCGGGGTACATCCATCCGCGGGCACCGGTCGCGCCGAGGGTCCAGTCTTTGTCATAGCCCTCAGGGATCGACTGACCTTTGGTCAGGTCCGGATTCTTGGCGTCGCCTTTGGCAGCAGCAAGGGCGGGCGGAGACAATAAAACAGCGGCGACAAAAAAAGCCATCGCGGTCAGCAGGCGGGACGAGTTAATCATGATTCCTCTTAATAAAATGGGAGAGAGCGTTGCGGTGTCATCGTAGATGCACAAAGATGCCTTCGCGTTTCATCTATCGGCTAAATTTCCACGAATCCGGTCAAAGTAAAACCGCAACGCTTCATTTTAAACCAGCGACCCGCTCTTGGGCTCCATACGATCAGCGAAAAGGTCTACCGAGACACTTCATCACAATCGATCAGGTGATTCATTGCCGCGGGATGACGACCAGCTACTTCGCCTGCCTGAATCGATCGTTCAATTCTTTGAGCACAGCGCGATCTGCGATCTCGGACCAGGTCCGCCGAAGGTCCTGCGTGGTTTTGCGGAAGGCGGTGTTGTCCTTGCTTTCGATTGCTGCTTCGACCGCAGCATAGGCCTTGTCGTATTCGCCCTGTAGTTCCTCAGCCTTGGCAACCGCGTCGGCGTGCCACTGCGCATTGCGCCCGTGTACCGATGCCTTGCGATACAGCAACAGCGCCTCGCCGAGCCGGCCCTTCTCGTGCTGCTTCTTTGCGCTCTCGTAGTGCTCGCTTGCCGCCTCGACCAGCGGGGCATCGACAAACTGCAACGCCTTCTCAAAGTTCTCTGCATTTGGCAACGAGTGGCCTAAGCCTTCCTGCTCGATGTATTCAACAAACCGGAAGCCCGCATCGCGGTAGCCCTCGAACACCGACTTCACGTTTGCCTTGTTGTAGTCCTTCGTGCCGGTCATGAAGACAAACCGCCCTTCTCGGCCGGCCTTGGCGAGGCGTTTCTTGTCCGTGTTCTTCCACGACCCCGGATCGGGAAACGAATTACCTTTGCTGTCTGCAACGTTCATCCGCATACATGCATTGGCCCCGATCATCGGGATGCCGCCGGTGAAGGTGTCGCTATTCATGATCATGACGTGCGAGGTGACCCGCCCGCCGCCGGAGCCACCGGTCACATAGATCCGGTCGCTGTCCAGGTCGTACCGCTCGTTGAGAAGTTCGACCGCGTGTACCGCATAGGCATGTCGAAGCAGCGTGTCGGTTTTATTCCCCGCCTTGTCCGCACCGATCGCGATGAGTCGATACTTATCCAGTAGCTTATGAAACGCGCCGGGCAGTTTTCCGCCATCGCCCGAATTGATGAACACCAGCACGCCGTGGGGCTGGCCTGGCTCATAGGTCTTGGGCGCGATCACCTGATACGTCACGCCCTTGCCGTCCTTATCAACGAACCACTTCAATTCGCCCCTTCGTGCCTTGTTGACCTGATCCCGATCAAGCTCGGCAC
>JARFRI010000313.1 GCA_029287335.1 Phycisphaera sp.
GATGGCAACACCGAGTTGCAGCCTGCCGTGCTCAGCACCGCACTGCAGTACAACCTCGTCAGTGCATACACGAGTTTCATCGCTGTGGACGCCTCCCGCTATACCCAAGGCGACCACGGCACGACCGTCCACCAAGCCCTACCCACCCCCAGGGGCGTCAAGTACGACACCACCGTCAGCGAATAACGCTGGCGACAACCATTTCATCAACCCGTTTTATCCATAAGGAGCTTTCATGTTGACCGGGATTCGACACCTATCGTGCGCGCTCATTGCGCTGTTCATCATCACAGGCTGCACCGCGAAAGGTGCGCATTACGACATCCAGCCCCGGCAGCGATCGATGTCGTCCGTTGCGTCAGCCAACACGACGGGTGCGGCTGCACGACTTTCCGCTGAAGCGGAGTTACAAGACCCGGCCGAGCTTGAGCAGACGTTCAAGCCACAGATCATCTACAACGCGACACTGGGCCTGCAGGTCGACCGCGTCTCGGTGGTGCAGCAGAAGGCAAAAGCTGTTGTCGAATCACATGGCGGCTACATCGGCGATTCTTCGCCCGGTCGGATGCAGGCTCGCGTCCCGGCCGACCGTTTTGAAGAAGCGCTCGATGCCCTATCTGCGCTTGGTAATGTCTCGCAGCGCGTCATCACAGCCGAAGAAGCCAGCGAGCGCGTGGTCGATCTCGAATCGCGCTTGCGGAGCTTACACGCGCTGCGTGATCGATTGATTGCGATGATCGATCGGGCCGAGAACATTGAGCACGCGCTGAAAGTGCAGCAAGAGCTCGCCCGGGTCATCGATCAGATCGAGTTGATCAATGGCCGGCTGCGTTTGACCAAACAACAGATCGCTTATGCCACCATTGACCTGACCATCAGCCCGACGCCTGCCGAGCAGCGGCTTACGCCGGGCATCCCCGTCGCGTGGGTGCGTGATCTGGGCGATGTGTTCCGGCAGCGCGGCACGATCGATGTGACGACGCCCCGACGACTTCGCGATGGCGTGAGTATCGACCTGCCCGATGGTTTTATCAAGATGTCCCAGGAGAACTACGTGACCCGGGCCATCGACGCCAACGGCGTACAGATCCGTGTGCGCCGACACAAAAACTTCGATGGCGGGTCAACCCGTTTTTGGCAGCAGCTCATCACTCGGTCGCTTGATGACAACGCTGGTCTGACGCTCAACCCATCTCAGCCCGTCGCTTTCGAACGCGGCGGTCCCGGACAGATGATTTTGGGTAAGAAGACCATGGCTGGCGAAACCGTGCGGTACATGATCGCCGTCGGCGTGGCCTCGGATGAAGACTATGTCTACACCTTCGAGGCCTGGGGTATTGCGGAACACTTTGATGTGGCTCAAGCCGACCTGAAACGCGCGATCGGTTCGATGCGGTGTTACTAATTGGCAGAAAGAGGGTGTGCTGGCTTGGCTGCTTACAATGCCCTGATGCCAAGCGAGCCAACCCTGCTCTTTGTCTACGGCACGCTCAAGCGCGGGGAGGTTCGTGCATCACTGCTCGCTGGACAGCAATATCTCGGGCAGGTGAAGACAACTGCGGCGTATCGGTTGTTCAACACCGGTGACTACCCCGCGTTGGTCGAGGCAGAGCCGTTGAGCCTGCCGGGGCGATCGATCCATGGCGAGTTGTGGCAGGTCGACACGGCGTGCCTGGCTCGCCTTGATATCGAGGAAGGCGTTGACGATGGGCTGTACGAGCGACGCGAGATTGTGTTGAGCGATGGCACGGCGCGAGCGATGACCTATCTGTATCGACAGCCGACGGAGGGTCTTGAAGACTGTGGCGATACGTGGGATATGACGTGCTAAGCCGCAAGCGGCTTTATGATGGTGGTCATGTATGTCTACGCGGGAATCGACGAGGCGGGTTACGGGCCGATGTATGGGCCGATGACGGTGGGCTGCGCGGTGTTGACGCTGCCGGATCGACCGAGCGACGCCAAGCCGCCGGCGTTATGGGACATGCTCGACGCGGCGATCTGTAAACGCCTGCAAGGTAGACGCGGCCGAATCGCGATCAACGACTCCAAGAAGCTGACCACCAAGGCAGCGGGCATCAAACACCTCGAGCTAGGCCTGCTCGCGTTTACGGGCACGAATCAACGCAAGCTGCCTGGAGACGCCGGCCAATGGCTGGACCTGATCGGTGAATCAAGGCATCGCTTGACCGATCGTGCTGGCCTGGCCGAGTTGCCTTGGTATCACGCGACGGACGAGCGGCCCTGGCAGGGGCTGCCCACGGTAAACACGCCGGATGAAGTGACACTCGCCAGCGGGATGCTCGGCCGAGCCTGTCAAGAAGCGGGCGTCACGTTTGAACGATTCGCCACGCAGGTCATCTATGAAGACGACTTCAACCGCAAAGTCGCGCTGACGAAATCCAAGGCCGCGGTGAACTTCACCGCTGTTGCCCACCACTTGGTCAACATCATGAACGTTTACGGCCAATATCAGCCACACGTCGCGGTGGATCGGCAATCCGGCCGGACGCGTTACCGGGCGTTATTGAGCCAAATCTTCGAAAGAGCCACAATCAACGTGTTAGCGGAACTGAAAAAGACAAGCGTGTACGAAGTTGTTTTGGGATCTAAAAAAATGTTCATCTCGTTCACGGTCGAAGCGGAGCAACGACACTTACCCGTGGCCTTGGCATCGATGAATGCGAAGTACACGCGCGAGTTGTTGATGCAGCGGTTTAACCTGTTTTTTCAGGGGATTTCACCTGAGGTCAACCCCACTGCGGGCTACGGGAGCGATGCAAACCGGTGGCGCGACGCGATCCTGCCCCACCTTCGGCGCGCAGAGATCAGCCACGATTTGCTGCGACGAATGGGCTAATCTTCCAATTCGTGCAAAGCGTTCGCCGGTTTTTGGGGGTGGATGCTTCTTCAGTCAAAACAGGTTAATCGTTCACTTGACCACGGGCTTAACGAGTTGTTATGCACCGCCGATATACCCGGCGTCGGCGGTTGCCGACAGGTCCGCTCATGATCTCTAGGGTAATAACGATGAAAACGCTCTTCCGAAAATTCTCCTCTCTCAGCCTTGGCGTCCGCGTCATTGCACTCACACTGACGATCGTGACCGCGATCGTGGCCGTCAACAACCTTGTCTTTATCAACAAGTATCGGCATTCCGCGAACGAAGCAATGGTTGAGAAGGCCGCCGCCTTCACTGCCGTTGCTGACGAAGCCAAGAACCACACCGCAACACTCCAAGCCGATCGCACCTTCGACAACGATACGCTGCTTGCCGAGCTCGCGAAAGAACGTAAAGCCGCAGAAGCAGCGGGTAAGAAGTTCGACTACACCAAAGCCCGCATCTTTAAGACGATCCCGGTTGTCGCGGGTTGGTACGCCGCACAAGAAGCTGCTGAGCGCGAAGGCATCGACTTCCAGATCTCTTCGTTTGATGCTCGAAACCCCGAAAACGAGCCGGACGCCCGCGCAGGTGATGAAGACTTCGACCATCGTGGTACCTTCACCGCAACGCTATTGACCGACCTTGAAGAGCAGTTCGAAAAGGGTGAAGAGACGATCTCGCGTGTCGATCCCGCAACCAACACCCTGCACTACATGCGAGCGGTCAAGCTCACGCAGGACTGCATGCTCTGCCACGGCGACCCGGCCAACAGCGCCACCGGCGACGGCAAAGACGTCCTGGGCTTCCAGATGGAAAACTGGAATGCCGGCGATATGCACGGTGCCTACCACGTCATGATGCCACTAAGCACCGTCGATGCAAAAGTCCAAGAGTCAACGCTCAGCGTGCTAATGTTTGTTGTCCCGATGGTCCTTGGCGGCGTTGTGATCTTCATCTTCGCCCTTCGCTGGATGCTTGGCGGACCAATCGCCAAGCTCGTCGAGAAATTCAAGCACATCGTCGAGACCCTCGACCTCAGCCAACGGGTTGATGTCAAGAGCGACGACGAGATCGGCCAACTCGGCAAATGGTTTAACCAGCTGGTCGGCAAGATGCACGATGTGATCAGCGAAGTCGCCAGTGCTTCTTCCGAAGTCGCCGCCGCTTCCACCGAGATCGCGGCCTCTGCTGAGCAGATCGCTGCCGGTGCGGGCGAGCAGTCCCAACAGATCACCCAGGTCTCCTCGGCCGTCGAAGAGATGTCTGCCTCCGTCGTCGAGGTTGCTCGCAAGAGTGCCGACGCGGCCAACTCCGCCAACGAGTCGGGACGCATCGCCACCGAGGGCGGCGACATCGTCGACCAAACCATCACCGGCATGCGGTCCATCAATGATGCCGTCTCCTCGTCTGCAACCTCCGTCCAGGAACTGGGCAAGCGTGGCGAACAGATCGGCGAGGTCATCACCGTCATCAACGACATCGCCGACCAGACCAACCTCCTGGCCCTCAACGCCGCGATCGAAGCGGCACGGGCCGGCGAGCATGGCCGAGGCTTCGCGGTCGTCGCCGACGAAGTGCGTAAGCTCGCGGATCGCACGACCAAAGCGACCGAAGAAATCGCTGGCTCGATCCAAGCCATCCAAGACGAGACCACCATCGCGGTCGACAAGATGAACGCCGGGACCGAAGAGGTCACCACTGGCGTGCAGAAGGCCGAGCAGGCCGGCGACGCGCTCAAGCAGATCGTCGCCAGTGCACAGGACGTCAGTGCGATGGTTCAGTCGATCGCCGCGGCCGCTGAAGAACAGTCCGCCGCCAGCGAAGAGGTCTCTCGCAACATCGAGCAGATCGCTTCGGTGACCCGACAGACCAGCGAAGGCACCAACCAGGCCGCCGCCGCCGCGACCCAGCTCAGCCAACGGGCCGAGACCCTGCAGCAACTCGTCGGCCAGTTCAAGACCGGCCGCGGGTAAACCGCACCGACTCAGTGACTCACTCGAAGCGGAAACGCTTCACCAACCTAACCCCCCATCAAACGTCCGTCGCGCAATGTAGCGCGGCGGGCGTTTTTCATGGCGAATCAATCGTTTGGAGTTTCTCGCGTGCCTGATCCGCCGCTTCGGTGTTGGGTAGGTCTTCAATGAGTCGCTCTAGCGCCAGGATGCCCCGCTCCCGATCGCGATCAAGTACGCGCAGCGCCACGTCCAGCCGCTTCTGTGCCAGGCGTTGGGTTCGCTCGTCGGCAGGCTCGTCCGCCGCCGGCTCCGCCTGTCCTTCGCCCAGCAACGTCAACGCGCGGTCGTACCACTGTGCGTCGGGATAGGTATGGCCCATGCCCTTGACCTCCAGGTAGTGCGCCTGATCGAACCCATCTTTCTCAAAGCCCTGCTCAAAGTGGGCACGCATCTGCGGCATGTTGTAATCGGTCTCGCCCGCAAGCAGCACCCATCGCTGGTCTTGTTTCATCTTGGCAAGCGTCTTGGCCGAGGGCTTGAGCAATCCGCGTGGCCAAGCGGCGATCCCCTCAGGGGGCTCGGGGCGAATCAACCCACGCAGCGCAGGGTCCTCGGGCAGCTTGACATCGCGAAAATACAGCGTCCCCACGATCGGCACCGCACCGGTGAAGACCTGCGGGTAATACATCGCCGCCATACAGGTCATCCGCCCCCCGCCGGAGAGCCCCGAGACATAGACGCGCTGGTCATCGATGCGGTAACGTCTGGTCATGTTGTGCGCCGCATCGAGCGCCAGGCCAAGCCGAACGTTAGGCAGCACATCGTTGCCCGCGTTGTTGTATGAGACCCAGATCAGTTGGTGCTTGGCCAACACGTCTTGCACGACACGCCCGTAGAACCGGTCGAGATCGATCGTGTTGTTGGGATGAATAAAGACGAGCAGGCCATAGGCCTTGGACCCGTCGTAGTCCTTGGGGACGATGACTTGGAAGGTGTGATCGGCAACCTTGTAGTCCGGCATCTTCTCGATCGGCCAGCGGGTGACCTTGCTCATCGCCGCCGGGTCGGTCAGGGGGCTGCGCTGATCGAATGTCGCGGTGAAAGCGCCGGTCTTGATTGGCGCGTCATCCTGCGCAAGGG
>JARFRI010000145.1 GCA_029287335.1 Phycisphaera sp.
ACCCGAGCACGAAGCCGGGTGCCACTCAACTGCCCGAAGGGCTGCTGAGTGCGAACACCGCTGCATCTGCCTTGGTCACCTTGCAATCAGCAGGCCTGCGGCCAGTTAAGTGGCACCCCTGACATGGACCTCCGGCCTGGGTTTAGAGGTCGAAGTCGGGTTCAGCCTGCTGACCCTGCATGCCCTCAAACAACGGGGCCAACTTTTCGGCCAGGTCGAAAAACTCCTGGTCGAGGGTGAGCTTGAGCGAGTCGCCAGCGGGCTGCATGCGCAGCTTCATGAAGAAGCTGTTGATCATCGCGGGGTCGGGCATGTTCGGGATCTCGGCGCCTTGGCCGGCCTGGGCGAGTGCGACCGGGGCGAACATCAGGACCATGTTGTAGACATTAGCGAACTGCTGGGCGCTCTGTGCGTCCTTAAACGTCATCTGTGCATTGATCAGCATCCCGCCCTCTTCGAGCTGCGAGACCGCCAGGCCGACGGTATCGAGCGAGCGGATCGGCTTGAACATGCCCATCAACATGCCGACCATCATCTGGGCCTGGGCGTCTTGGCCTTGGCCGGGCTGAGCGTTCTTGGCGGCTTCTTCCGCGGCGTCCATCATCTCGCGCATCGGGTCCTGCATACGGAAGGCGACCGCGAGCATCGGCTTCTTGTGCTGGGTGAGCTGCTTGTTCATCGCATCGAAGGCCGCGGCGCTGGGCTGGGGCATGGCCAGTGTGACGGGCTGGCCCTCCTTGGTTTTCATCGCGATGTTCTGCCAGCTGTCGCCCAGTGACTCGAGGGCCGTGTCCATCTGGCCCTCGCCCATCGAGCGGACCACGGCCCCCATCGCCTGGGCATCGAACTTGCCATTGGTTTTCGCCAGCAGCGCCATCGGCGGGGACCAGCTGTCTTCGCCGGGCATCTCGAGCGTCATCGCCAGCCCCTCGCCCCCAGCTTGGAGGAACGAGCCACGCAGCAGCGTGAGCATGTCAACGATCTGCTTGGGGTCGCCCATGGGCAGCGCGAGGCCTTGGTCTTTGAGCGCGTCGTTTTGGGTCAAGCCCTTGAGCATCTCGCCCAACCCGCTGAGTATTTCCGGGTTGATTTGGGTGACATCGACGTAGACCGCGAGCATCGTGTTGTCGCCGACGGCCTGTGGCGGCAGGGCCTGAGTGGTTTTTTCAGCGCGTGCGGGCGTGATCAGCAGCAGGGCGATCAACAAAAGGGGCAGATTCAAAAATCGGGTCATCGTGTCAATCCTGTGGGGTTCAATCGAGCGTACTGATCATAGTACGCCGATGATTGGGCGTCGGGTCGTTATCAGAGGCGTACCGCTGGGCCGCGTCGTGGTTGCGGTTGCGGTCAACAAAAAACCGAGGCGGGTGCCTCGGCTTTGTTGAATCAAGGTTGTTTGTGGCGGGCTTACCGCACGTAGTAGCCGATCAGGTCGAGGAAGCGGTTCTGATTCAGCACAGGGATGCGCAGGATCTTGGCTTCGTCGACGATGCGGAAGTAAGCTTCGTTCGCGGCGAGCTGGGCCTGGTACTCCGCGATCTTGACCGGGTCGAAGTCGTCGGCCGCGGGCTTGTCGGGCAGTTCGGGCTTGCCACCCAAGATGATGTAGTTGATGTCAGGGGTCAGGATCGGGATACCCGCGTCGGTCCTGGGAACCTCGACGAGCTCGGCACCGCTCTCTTTGATCAGCGCTTCGATGCGGCCGATGTCGTTGGTTCCGCCGTCGTTTTCGATGTCGAAGCTGCCGAAGGCGAACATTCGGATGGTCATGTTTGGGTCGTAGCCGAGGTTCACGATGGGGTCGCCGGGGGCGATGTTGATCGAACGGTTTCGGCGGACGACGCGGCAGGTGGCCGAGTTCTCGTCCAGGCCGTAGACCTCGATAGTGGCCTTACCGCGAGCTTCACCGGTGACGGCCAGCTTGATGATGGGTAGCGGGTCAAAGACCTCGAAGGTCATGCCCATGACCAGGCCGTCTTTACGGCCGAGGGTGATGAACAGGTCGTTGCCATCGCCGAAGACCGAGGCGACCTCGCCGTCGGGCGTCGTGGTGTTGGGCACAGGCGGCTTAGGACGCTTCTCAATTTCGATTTTAAGAAAACGCTCTGCATCAGCAACGCGCCGCTCAAGATCAAACTTATCTGTCTCAAAGGCCTTGACCTGCTCGGTCAGCTCCGCGATGCGGTCGCGGGCGGCGGCGTCGGCGTCTTCGAGGGCCTTGGTCAGGCGGTCCTGCATCTCGTTGATCTTGGCCTGGAGCGCGACGTTCTCACGCAGGGCCTTCTCGATGCTGGCCTTACGCTCTTCCATGGTTTCGGAAGCGGTGCGTTTCTCGATGGTAAGCGCTTCCTCAACCGCAGTCTTCTGACCGGAGAGTGTGGCGTACTGGGCCTCCATCTCATTGGTCTCACGGGTGAGTTTGGCGATCTGGTCGTTGGCCTCGCGGAGGTCCGCTTCGAGGTCGCGGATCTTGATCAGCATGTTGGTGAAGACCGTGGCGTCGGTCGACTTGAAATCGTTGGCCTGGGTCGTCTCAGCGCCTGTGATAAAGACCTTGAGGTCTTCCTGGGCCTGAAGCTCAGCAACTTTGGCCTCTTCGATCTTGGTGTAGAAGATGATGGCCACAAGCAGGGCAATCACAAAACCGCAGCCAAAAATCACTAAGGCCACCGCGAAACCGGTGTTTCCACCACGTACTTTTGCCATAACTGGGGTCTCCAACGGAGGTGACGGAGGGATGTTCACATCAGTGTCGGTGAATCCGTAAGTCTAGTCAAGCGCGGTTTTTGCAAAGCGTTGGGGGCGGCGGCGTGGCTGGGGCTATCCATGGGTAGCGGACAGCCTCATCCCGCTGAAGCGGGCTGGCCGGTGAGTGGCTATATGGGTCAATCCAGGGCGGCGACGAGGTCCATTTCGACCGCTGCACCCAAGGGTAGCGAGGGGACGCCCACCGCTGATCGGGCGTGGATGCCGTGCGGGCCGAGGACCTCCCCGAAGAGGTTGCTGGCGCCGTTGGCGACCTTGTGCTGATCGGTAAATGATGTATCCGAGGCCACGAAGACGCCCAAGCGGACGATGCGGACCAGCCGGGACCAGTCGCCTTTGAGGGCCGCATCGATCTGAGCCAAGGCGTTGAGGGCGCACTGGGCGGCGGCGGCTTGGGCCTCTTCAAGGGTTGGGCCATCAGGCGTGCCCAGCGCGCCGGTAGCGGTGAGCTTGCCATCCTTCATCGGCAGCGCGCCGGAAAGGAAGAGTTGGCCATTGCTCTCGACGTAGGGCACGTATGAGGCGACGGGCGCCGCAGCCGGTGGCAGTTCGTATCCCAGTTCCGCAAGCTTGGCTTTGATGTCCATAGCCTGATTATGAACGATCTGGCGGGCGGTGTCGATGACTAGTTTTGCGCAACTTCGCTGCCGCGGGCCTTGGTGATAGCGTCCACCACTTCTGACGCCTTGAACCAGTCGCGTTTGAATACCTGCTGGCCATCAGGCGAGAGCACGACCAGCAACGGGATCTGCTTGCCGCCCATCTCGACCAGCAAGTCCGTACCCGCGACATTACTCGGCGAGGTGATGTCCACCTTCATTGCCACGATATCGTCGCTGTTGAGCAAATCTGACACGGGCTTGGGGTTCAAGACCGTTGCCTCTAGGAAGTGGCAGTTGTTGCACCAGTCCGCGGTGAAGTCCAGGACGACGATCTTGTCCCTCTCCAACGCGGTCTCCAACAGCTCTGGTGTGTAGTAGACCCAGTCGATCGGGGGCTTTCGGGTGAGCGTGTAACTGCCTGCCGCCCCTGCGAAGATTAGCACGATGCCCAGCATCGAGAACACGCTGCGTTTGCCGATGGATTGGGAGATTTTGTTGATCTGCCAGATGAGCCAGATGCCCGAGGCGACGACGAATAGGCCGACGAACCACCAAAAGAGCTTGCTCGGTGCGCTGGTGCCGTCGGAGATGACAACGTTGATGCCTGTGCCGATGAAGAAGGCCGCGGCACCGAGCATGAGCATGCCCATAACCTGCTTGAGTAGTTCACTGCCCGGGCCGGTGCGCGGGACTTTTTCAACGAGCTTGGGGAAGGCCGCGAGGACGAGGTATGGCAAGCCCATGCCTACGCCGATGGCGATGAATACGGCCAAGACCAGCCAGTCTTTTTCGAGCTGCGTCGAGCCGGCCAGCGCGGTACCCATAAACGGCGCGGTGCAAGGCGTCGCCAGCACGGCCGTCATGATGCCAAAGCCAAATGAGCCGTGGACGCTGTCGTGTTTGGGGTTAATCGCGTAGACCCAGTTGGGCAGCCGCACCGCAAAAAGCCCGCACATGCCCACGGCCATCGCGGCGACGATGATGCCCACGCCGATGGTGAACCACCACTGCTGGAACAGTTCGCTGACGGTATTAAATTGCTTGAGGAATGCGAAGAGGAACCCGAAAACACCCCAAAACGCGAGCACGCCCA
>JARFRI010000330.1 GCA_029287335.1 Phycisphaera sp.
GCGACGACACGCTGGAGCTCTTGAAGATCCCCTGGCGTTTGTGCGAGGTGTTGAGGGTCGGTGGACGAGGGCGTGTTGCCGCCTTGCAGGGCAATGACCAGCGTCAGGCCCAGGAGCACCGCGGCGGCGAGCCCGCCGTAGACCAGTCGCTTGGGCGTCAGCGCGTGGCGGAGCAGGTAGCCGCCCACGACCTTGAGGTCGTTTGCAGTGATCGCGCCCTTGTCTTGCTTAAACAAGTGGTCGTCGAGGTTAATGATCGTGACGAGGTCGGCTTCTTGTGCCGCTTCGAGCCGAGCCAGTTCGGCAAGCACCGCGCGGTTGTCGCCACGTCGATCACGGACGTGCCTGCCCACCAACTCGCGGAAGTGCAGCTGCTGATAGAAATCGCGGGCGTGGCGAAAGTCGGCATTGATCCACGCTTCGAGCACGCTCAACTGCTCGGCGGTGTGATCGCCGGCGAAGTAGGCTTCGATCTCGTAAGTGGGGTATTCCATTAGGCGGCCCCCATGGCTTGCTTGACACATTTCTCTAGGGCCTTGTGGACCCGGTGCATCAATGAGGTGACCGCGGTGACGGACATGCCCAGGCGCGGCGCCATCTCGCGGGGCTTGAGGTCTTGTTCATAACGCAGCGTGATGGCCTGCTGGGAGCGGTCCTGGAGCTTCGCGATACAGTCGTCCAGCGCGGCCTTGGTCGCAGCCTCGGCAGGCGGCTCCTCGGGCATCGCCCCGGCCAGCACATCCAGCGTGTCCTGCGAGAACACCAGTTTGCTCATGGCCTTGGATCGGCGGTAGTTCAAGACGCGGTTGCGAGCGATCGCGATCGCCCAGCGGATAAACGGCGTTTGTGGGTCGTATTTCTCGTAATCCCGTGCCACGGCCACCGCGACCTGCGACAACAGATCCTCCGCGTCGTGGTAGTTATGCACCGCGGCGAGCAGATACGCCCGGATTGACGTCTGCCACTTGTGCCAATGCTCGGCAACAAGGGCGCGTCGATCAGATGGGTCCATGATGTGAGTCAAAAAACAGGCCCTTCAAGGAGGCGAAATTGCCTCTCCACCCATACAAGTGCATGGGTGACTGCTTTGTCACTAACTACTTTGGGTTATTTATCTAGATTAATTGAAATGTACTACGTGATCATAGGCCGCATATTCGCTCTCAGCTATGATTGAGGCATGCAATGCAACATCGACAGCAAGGGCAAGGCCGTGCGGCTGATCTGGGGCCTGGTGATGCTGGGCGCAGCGATCGCGCTGGCGGGGTTGATCGTGGCTGAGGTGGTCGGCGGGGGCTGGGTGTGGGCTGTTGTGGTCGGCCTGGTGCTGCTAGGCGTGTTCGGGATTTATGAAGCGCGAGCGGGATGGTGTGCCATGCGGGCGATGGGGTTTAAGACGAAGTGGTGAGGGAGAGTTGGGAGGGAGAGGATCGAGGAAGAGTTGAGTCGATTGAGATCCCTGTCTTGACTCCCCCTCGATCCTCCCCCTCACTCCTCACTGACCCGCAGCAACTGCGACTGATTCGTCTCGACGATCCTCACCGTGATCGCGGGCAACTCCGGACGCGGCGGGGCGACGGTGATGGCGGCGGTGTAGCTCATCATCTCATTACGAGCGACCGTCTCGTGACGCGACAAGTCAAAGAGCACCTCGCCGCTGGCCGATGTATCGCTGATCCGGATATCGATATCCGGGGCACCCTCGGGCAACTCGCTCAGGTCGACCTGGATGTCGACATCGGACTTGGTTTTGATGGTGGCGATGGGGACGCCGGCGATCATGCCCAGGCTGTCGAAGGTGAAGGTGGTGTCCCACTTGGCCTTGGTCTGGGCGTTGGGGAAGACGTCTTCGTGGTTCCAGGTGTTCGTTGTGTTCCAGGTCTGCCCGGGGGTCGCGCTGGCGGGCGCGGCGATCAGCGTGGCCAGGTCGCTGGCCGTCTCTTTGAAGTCCAGCTCTTCGGGGATGATGTCGGCGTCGGCGGCCTCGCTGCCCGCGGCCGTGGCGAGCGCGTCAATCCCCTCGACCGTCTCGATCGTGCCATCGGCGTTGACCGTGACGGTCAGGGGCGACTGGGTCATCGCGGACATCAGGTTGTCAAAGGCCGGTCGGTCGCCAGAGGGGTTGTCCGAGTCGAACGTGATCGGGTCGCCCTTGCCGGCCTTGATGGTGAACTTGATCAGCCTGAGCCGCATCGTGCAGGTCGCGCTGCCATCATCGTTGACCGTATCGACACGCCAGGTCACCTTGCCCTCGCTGATGAAGGTGGTGGTCTCGGATTTTTCCTGGCCAAGGATCTGGGCGGTCTCTTGCTTTGTCGTCTTACCCCAAAAGTCATAAGACGCGCTCTGGCCCGCGGTCCATTGCGGACGCAGGTTCGTCGGCTCGGCATCCTGCCCAAGCGTCGGCATCGCAACGAACAAGGCAAGGATCAACAGCAGCGGGGCGATTGTTTTTTTCATCGTGTTCTTTTGCAAGGCGTGTGATGACAAGGCATGCAAGATATTAAACGACGTAGCTTGCCTGCGGGTTCGCTATTTGTCTGGCCGATTGAACAACGCATCGGCGCCCATATCGATGCACTCGAACCGGATCGCAACCCACTTGCCCTCGACATACCGCCAGCGGACGGCCCACTTGCTGACGTTGACGCCGGGGAAGTCGTTGAACGAGCCCTTGGCGTTGACGCGGAAGGCGGTCGTCCCGGTGTTCGGCTCGCTATCCAGCAGGGCCGCCGAGTTAAGCAGAATGATGTCATCGAACTGGACCGCATCGACCCGGGCGATCATCTGCTCCCGCGCTGTCTCTTATACACATCTGACGCTGCCGACGATCCAACTCTAGTGTTGGTCGCGGTGGGGGGGGGGGGGTTGTGTAGGGGGGGGGGGGGGGGGGGGGGGGGGGGGGGGGG
>JARFRI010000351.1 GCA_029287335.1 Phycisphaera sp.
AAGTATCAGGACCGCTACAGCGAGGTGATGAGCCAGACCAGCCACGAGCATTCGCCATGGTTCGTGGTGCCTGCCGAGCGGCGCTGGCTGCGGAATCTATTGGTGACGAAGGTGTTGGTGGACACGCTGGAGAAAATGAACCCGCAGCCGCCGAAGGCGGATTTTGATCCGACGACGATTGAGATTGAGTAGCGCGGCGTTCATTCTGCGTTTAGCTGGCGACGCGCAGCGTCACTTTCTAACGATAGAGATGCTTCGCACGGGACGCTGCGCGTCGCCCGCTAAACGAAAACCTCAATGCTCATGCTGCTCAAAGTGCTTCTTGAGCAGGTCTTCCTGCAACGGGTCGGTCAGGTCGTGGATCACGAAGTGGACATGGTTTATGCCTTGGCAGGAATATTCAGCGACGAATGCTGGCCCGTGGATACGGAAGTAAAAAGGCTTGTCAGCATCAATCGGTCCGGCCCAAGCAATCGAGAGGTCAAGGACGCCGTCGTATACCTGCTTGCGACTTGCGATGGCAGCCCCCCACAAAACTCCACGATGGTGCATATCGAAGTTGCCACAAACCGTATGTAAGATTTTGTACAAAAGCACGCTTTGCTTTGGCGTCATCTCGGCGTGCTTTAATCCCACCGTCTCGCTCAAAGCCTTCTCACGTCCCGGCCCGGCGATCACATCGCGGGGTTTCTGATCGAGCATCATCTTCTTGCGTTGCTCGTCATTCATCGCTGTTGCCAACTCGACCGCCAGGCTGTGAATGTTCGAAAGAACCCGCTTGCCCGCTAAAGGCCCGTGCTGCACCACGGCAGGGTTCGTACCAAAAAACACCGGCGTTACCGCAATCTTCAGCGGTCGGTGAGACAAGTCGGTTGGCGCATAAGTGAGGTTCAACGACAAGTGGTGCCCTTCGAGCCGCCAACCCCACGCGGCTTGTTCGTCGGTGGGGTCTCCGAAGATTTGCAGGGCGTATTTACCGGGGTCTCGAGTAGGGTCTTGGTTACTCATCTCGTAGAGAACGGTCTCGAGCCAGATGATGTCGGTTGCCTTGAGATAGCCCGAATCCGACAGCGCGGTCTGCATCAGATGATGGACGAGTGTTTTCTGCTCGTTTGTCATATCGCCCAGCGTCAGGCCCTGACGCTGGCGTGGGATGAAGTGCCAGTCGCTCTTAAGCGGGGCCTTGATGTCGTGCAAGGCGAGTTTCTTCTGGTCTTCCGACAGCTTGCCGAGCAGAGCCGTTGCAGCGCCTCGCGTCGAACGATTAACCTCTTCATGAAAGGCAACCCCGACGACTTCACGGTGCGTGTGACAGGCGGGCAGCAGCGACGCGAACAGGACAAGCAACACGGTCAGGGGCAGATTCTTCATGCCTTCACGATAACGAAAAAGCCCACGGATGGAATCCGTGGGCTTCGAGGTGTTTGAGCTATATCTTTAGCCTTACGCGTCCGCCGCCATCTTCTCGGCCTTCTTGCGGGCGTCGTCCAAGGTACCCACGTACATGAACGCGGACTCGGGCAGGTCGTCGCCTTCGCCAGCACACAGCCGCTCGAACGAGTCGATCGTTTCTTCCAGCGTCGAGTCAACGCCCGGGAAGCCAGTGAAGACCTCCGCGACGTGGAACGGCTGACTCAAGAAGCGTTCGATCTTACGCGCTCGGCTCACGATCAACTTATCTTCCTCAGCCAGTTCATCAACACCCAGAATCGCAATGATGTCCTGCAGCGATTTGTACCGCTGAAGGATCGACTGCACCTGTCGGGCACAGGCGTAGTGCCGCTCACCAAGCACTGCCGGGTCGAGGATCGTCGAGGTCGAGGCCAACGGGTCGATCGCGGGGAAGATGCCCTTCTCCGCAATGCCACGGGCCAGAACGACGAACGCATCGAGGTGGCTAAACGCTGTCGCGGGTGCGGGGTCGGTCAGGTCGTCCGCCGGGACGTAGATCGCTTGAACCGACGTAATCGCGCCCTTCTCGGTCGAGGTGATGCGCTCCTGCAGCTCGCCCATCTCGGTGGACAGCGTCGGCTGGTAACCCACCGCCGAAGGCATCCGGCCCAAGAGCGCGGACACTTCCGAACCGGCCTGAGTAAAGCGGAAGACGTTATCGACGAAGATCAGCGTCTCCTTACCCGACTCATCGCGGAAGTTCTCAGCCATGGTCAGGCCCGACAACGCGACACGAAGACGAGCGCCCGGGGGTTCGTTCATCTGACCAAACACCATGGCGACCTTGTCGAGGACGTGTGCGGTGTTGCCGTCGGCGTCGGTGTATTCCGACTCGGCCATTTCGCCCCAGAGGTCGTTGCCTTCACGGGTCCGTTCGCCGACGCCGCAGAAGACGGAGTAGCCGCCGAAGTTCTTCGCGACACGGGCGATCATCTCCTGGATGATGACGGTCTTACCGACGCCCGCCCCGCCGAACAGGCCGATCTTGCCGCCGCGGACAAACGGGCAGAGCATGTCAACGACCTTGATGCCGGTCTCGTGGATCTCGGTATTAGGGCAGAGCTTCGAGAAGGCCGGTGGCTTGCGGTGGATGGGCATGCGC
>JARFRI010000359.1 GCA_029287335.1 Phycisphaera sp.
AGGCTCAAGCAAGAACGCTTCCGCGTCAGCGTCGATACGGGCAACGACCGCCTGGGCGGCAAGATTAAGTCGGCAGAGGAAGACAAGCTGCCATACATGCTCGTCGTCGGCGGCAAAGACGCCGAGGCCGGCACCGTCAGCGTCCGCCACCGCGACCAAGGAGACATGGGCGCGGTCGATCTCGAAGTGTTTACGACTAACCTCTTGCGCGAGCGCGACACGCAGGCGCTCTCGCCGATTGTTGAGACGATGGCTTAAGTAAAATCAAAGCATTTTTCACAGAGCACACAGAGGCACGGAGGGCGCAGAGGACATCCTTTTGAATGCCTTGCCTTGCTCTGTGATCTCTGTGACTCCGTGGCCTCTGTGAAAATTCAGTTGGGGCAAAACAAGTTTTCGTTTGTCATCATTGTTAAAGCGCACAAGTTTTTGCTTGTCTCCTTTTGTTCTGTCGATATACTCCGTTTCATCAACACCGCTCCGAACTTTTTTACTGGTGTTGATCGGCAGGCCTGCCGCGTTTTGAAGTTAAGGCACTACGGAACACACGCATCATGTTTGAAGTGAAAGAAAGCCCCCTGCACGGGCGCGGTTTGTTTGCGACGCAGTACATCCCCGAGGGCACGACGCTCGGCTGGCTTAAGACGAAGAAGGCCAAGAAGAGCAAGCTCGACGGGCCATACGTGCTATGGATCAGCGGCAAGAAGCCGGTGAAGGTCACTTGCGATCTGCGCTTTATCAATCACAGCGACAAGCCCAACGCGGCGTACTTCGATGACCTTTCGGTCATGTCGATCCGCGATATCGAGCCGGGCGAAGAGATCGTCCACAACTACATGGGCGACGCGGCGGATGAGGAAGGGGTCGCGGTCGGGTTTGATGAAGAGCCATGCGTCATCGATGAGATCGCGCAACCACTCGTCCCGGCTTGATCCTTGCGTGGCCGGGGTGGAGGCTCGGCGACCCCCCGGAACGAACTGTCTTAGATTAGATCACCTTCGGTTTGTTCCGGGGGCTCGCGGACTCGACCCCGGCCACCCGCCGCCGATGGTATGGGGCTGCGTAAGTTCATCGGCGGGGCAAGCCCGCCGGCTAACCGTGAATCGAAACGTGACAACCCGCTGCGGTTCAACGACAATGCATCGATGGCTAAACGCGCTCGATTTTCGCTTGGTGGTGTGACGGTCCCGGCTGGTGCTTCGCGGCAGATCCGCATGAAGATCAGCGAGCGGTATACCGGCGACCCGATCTCGCTGCCGGTGCATGTGGTCCGTGCCAAGCGATCCGGGCCGACGGTCTTTGTCAGCGCCGCGGTGCATGGCGACGAGCTCAACGGCATGGGCGTCATCCACGACCTGATCTTCGGCGAGCCGATCGAGCTGACCCATGGCACGCTGATCCTTGTCCCGGTGGTCAACATCTTCGGCCTGGAGGTGCAGAGCCGATACATGCCCGACCGCCGCGACCTGAACCGCTCGTTCCCGGGCAGTAGCAAGGGCAGCCTGACCTCGCGCGTCGCGCGGGCATTCTTTGATGAGATCATCAGCAAGTGCGACTACGGCATCGACCTGCACACCGCGGCGGGCGGGTGGACCAACTTCCCTAACGTCCGTGGCGATCTGACCAACCGCAGTGTCCGGCGGATCGCCAAGGCGTTCGGCTGTGAGTTGATGGTCAACGGCAAGGGGCCGGACGGATCGCTTCGGCGTGAAGCGGTGCGCGCGGGTTGCCCGACGATTATTCTCGAAGCGGGCGAGCCTTTGAAGATCGAGCCGGGCGTGCTGGCGATCGGGTTGCGCGGGGTGCGGAATGTGCTGCGAGAGCTGGGGATGATGGCGGGGAAGGTGGAGGTGCCTGCTTATCAGTTGCGCGTCGACAAGTCGGTGTGGGTGCGTGCGGAGGTCGGCGGGATCCTGCGGTTCCATGTCGCGCCGGGGACGTTTGTCGAAGAGGGCATGGCCGTCGCGACGAATGCGGGGATCTTCGGCGAAACGCAGAACCAGCTGCTCGCGCCAGCCGACGGCATCGTGCTGGGGATGACGACGCTGCCGACGGTGAAGCCCGGCGAGCCGGTGTGTCACTTGGCGCTGCCGACGCGTTCGCTACGCTCGCTGCGTAAAGCGCTCAAAGACGGCAAGCCCAACACGCTCTACCACCAGGTCCGCAAAGACCTGGCGACCAACGTCTCGGTCAGCGAGCAGGAGATCGACGCGACCGTGCATGGCGGCGGCGAGGCATAAGGAGCGGCCATGTTTTCATACCTGGTCCTGATGCTCGGCGGGCTGCTGATGGGGGCGATGGTCTACCGCTACAACACGGAGGAGCGCGAGCCCTGGTGGATGCTTGTCTCGGCGGTGATTGCGGGCGCGCTGGCGACAGCGGTCGCGGTTGGGATCAAGCTTGCCGTGGTGCAATTCGCGGGGGTCGGTCAGCGCGAGTTGCTGCATGCGGTGCTGGACGGGGCGACTCAAGAGCTTGCCAAGCTCGCGGTGCCGGCGGCGATCCTGCTCTTGGTGCGGAAGTATTTCAACGACCCGATGGGCGGGCTGCTCTATGGCTCGCTTGCGGGCTTGGGGACAGCGCTCTTCGAGGCGGCGTGGTGGCAGTGGTACGCAGAAGAGTCGGCCAACGCCATCGCAACGCAAGGCCCCACCGCGATGCGGCTGCTCCTGCACACGCTCTGGGGCGGGATCGTTGGCTCGGCGCTGGGCCTGATCATCATGAAGAAACCCTGGCGCCAAACCCTCGCCCAGCGCGTCGGCCTGGTCATGCTCATCCACTTTTCATGGGACTACTTCATCCGCTACGTGCCCAACGGCTCAGAAAACAACTGGCACCGGCTCGGCGCGTCGCTACTACTGGGCACCTCGGTCATCTGGTACGGGCTGCTCATCGTGCAGGCCAATAAGTGGTCCCGCTCCCTGCACGAGCCGACCAGCAAGCAGCGCCTCCTGGGCCGAATCGTCAAGATGATCATCACCCGACGGATCCGCTAAACCTGTACGAATTGTTGTAAACCCGTTTACAAACAGGTGCCCGCCCGACTACCGCCAACAACCCGGCTAAGATATGAATCTATGGAACCAATCCTGCTAGGAAAAACAGACCTCAGTATCAGTCGGCTCGGCTTCGGTGCCGCGCCCATCGGCTTCCTCGAAACGCCCCAAGGCCAAGTCGACAAGCTCATCGCCTTGCTGCTGGACGAAGGTGTCAACCTCTTTGACACCGCGGCGATGTACAACGACGCCGAGGACAAGCTCGGCCTCGCACTCAAAGGCCGACGCGATGAAGCGGTGCTCATCAGCAAGTGTGGGACGAAAGACGACGGCCTGCCCGGCAAGGAATGGTCGGCCGAGCTGATCACCGCGTCGATCGAACGCTCGCTCAAACGGCTCAAGACCGACCGCCTGGACCTCACGCTGCTGCACTCGTGCGACTTGAGCGTCATGCAGCAAGGCGACGCCGTCGAAGCACTGATCAAGGCGCGCGAAGCGGGCAAGACGACTTACCTTGGCTACTCCGGCGACAACGCAGAAGCCGCCGCCGCCGCCGAGATGGACTGGGTCGATGCGATCGAGATGTCGGTGAACATCTGCGACCAACACAATATCGACACGGTGCTGCCACTATGTCGGACGAACAACGTCGGCGTCATCGCCAAGCGACCGATCGCCAACGCCGCGTGGAACCCGCTCAACAAACAGCGCGGGATGTACAAAGAGTACGCCCGTGTCTATCACGATCGGCTCAAGCAGATGAACATCACGCCGGTCGAACTTGGCTACCACGGCCACGCCGAGATCGAGTGGCCCGAGATCGCGCTGAAGTTCACCCTCGCCATCAAAGGCGTCGACGCCGCCATCGTCGGCACCACCAGCACCGTCAACGCCAGCGCCAACATCGAAGCGGTCAACAAAAACCCACTGCGCGAACAAGTCGTGCAGAAGCTACGCAAGGCATTCAAAGACGCGGAGAGCGCAAGTGGTGAAGACTGGGTCGGGCAGACTTAGTCGAATCGTTTTGCCTCACGCAAAGGCGCGAAGGCGCAAAGAAAAGGCAGGTATTGGCCACGGATGAACGCAGATTTTCACGGATCAGGCTTTAAGTAAATTGATCCATGCCAATCCGTATGCATCCGTGGCTGGATTTTTCTTTGCTTGCATTACTTTGCGCCTTCGCGCCTTTGCGTGAGAAATCTCTGCCTAAACTAGACCTGTGTTACCACTCGTTTACTCCCCCGCTTACGTCACGCCACTGCCCGACGGCCACCGCTTCCCGATGCCCAAGTTTGGGATCTTGCGTGATCTGTTGATCGAACAAAAGATCGCAACGGCAGATCAGTTTCACTGCCCCGCCATCGGCTCGTTTGAACTCATCACATCCGTTCACGACCCGGCCTACGTGCAATCTTTTTTCGATGGCTCGATCGATAAGGACGCCATCCGTAAGATCGGCCTGCCCTGGTCCGAGCAGCTCGTACAACGCACTCGCACCGCTGTCGCGGGGACGCTGCTGACCTGTGAACTCGCGCTCGAGCATGGCTTAGCCTGCAACACCGCCGGCGGCACGCATCATGCCCATCGCGGATGGGGCTCTGGCTTCTGCATATTCAACGATTTGGCGGTGAGCGCTCGTACGCTTGTTGATCGCGGCAGCGTCGACCACATCCTCGTCATCGACCTGGACGTCCACCACGGCGACGGCACCGCGACGATTTTTCACAACGACCCGCGCGTGTTCACCTTCTCGATGCACTGCGAGAAAAACTTCCCCGCGAAGAAGCCGCCGAGCGATCTGGATGTCCCGCTGGCCCCCGGTATGGGCGACGACGAATATCTTGATGCGCTTTCAAAACATCTGCCGCGGTTACTGGAAGAGATTGAGCCGGACCTCGTCATCTATGACGCCGGGGTCGATGTCCATCGCGACGACCGCCTGGGCTACCTCGATCTCACCGACCAAGGCCTCTACGACCGCGACAAGTATGTCATCGAACAGTGCCGGTCCCACCACCTGTCTCTTATACACAT
>JARFRI010000361.1 GCA_029287335.1 Phycisphaera sp.
TACCTCGATACCGATACTTGGGCGTACAACGGCATGGGTGGTCCGACCAATCCGAACGGCAAACTTATGCTGCCCCTCGATTTGGCGAAGTAGTCGCTTAAGCATCAAGCCTAAGCGAATCAACACTTAGAAAGTGTGTGAGAAGTCGTTTTACGGGGGTGAGGCTCCTGCCGAACCGGTCGTCACAGAAGACTTGCGTTTCGCCAAAGAGCCTCACGCTCCCGAAAGATTGTTTCAGTAACTTTTCACACGCTTGTTAAGACCCGGGGCTGGCCATCTCGCGATCGAAGAGCGCGTTGTAGGCGGCGATATGCTTTCGCTTGCCGAAGCGCTTGAGCGTGTCGATGTTCGCGATGGACTGGCAGGTGTAGACGAAGCGTTCGGCGTGGGCGAGGGATGTAGAGAGCGTCTCTCGCTTGTCCTTCATGACGTGAATCTCGTCGAGCCGATCAAGCGTGTCGGCGTAGGCGTCTTGCTCGCAGACGACCTCTTTGATCGCCTGGTGCGATTCGACGATCTGGGCGATGGCCTCGGTGCGTTTTTTGCGGTTGGCCAGGTCGGGCCAGCGGTCCTTGAGCAGCTCAATCAAGGGCTTGCGCTGGCCGTAGTAGGCTTTCATGGCCTGAACATTTTCTTTCTTCAGCTCGTCGCGTTGCTTTTTGATTTCCTCAATGAGCGCCTTTGCCTTGTCGTGTCGGTCTTGGCCGGTCAGGCCGAGCCGAACGCTTAGGCCTTCGAGCACGGCGCGCCGGGCGGGGTCTGCCGCGGCGAGCAGTTTGGCGTAGTCGGCGTCGGGGGTGAGTCGGCCAGGCTGGTCTTCTTCAGCGCCCAGGGGCACGGCGCGGACCAGGCGATCGGTCGTGGACATCGACAGGTCGACCGAGTTGGAGTGGATCATCGAGTAGGCGTGGGCCTCGAGGTAGCTGGTGATGCCGTCGCCGTTGTAGTCGGGCCGATCGATCGGCTGGCCCATGCGATCTTCACCGCAGAGCGCGGCCCAGAAATACGAGCTGTATTCCTTGTACTCCGCTTCGTTGACTTTGGGTGTACAGCCCGCGGCGGTTCGGTTGTGGACCGAGGCGAAGAAGCCGCAGCGGTTGTAATCGCTTAGGCCTTTGTCGGGGTTGGCTTCGTTGAAGATGACGTTGGCGAACCCGCCGGAGAAGCACTGGACCATGACCAGGACGACGGGGGTCTGCTTGTCGAGCTTGTCGAGGTTTTCGACGAAGGGCTGGACGGGCATCTTGGTTTTCGACCAGAGGTGAAGCCCGGTGTTTTGCGGGTTGTCTTTGGGGCCGCGCGAGCCGTGGCCGGTGAAGTAGACCATCACGCGGTCGTTTGGCGTAAGCGTTTGGGCGCGGTGGTCGAACCACGCGGTGATATGCTTGGGCGAGGCTTCGATCTCCTCGCCGGCGACGTCGTGTGGGCGGTAGGCCTTGGACCGGTTGGCGCCGGGGGCAATGAGCACCTCAATCATCTGCATGACGGCCGGGTCGTCGCTCGCGTCGGCGAGGTACTGGACATCGTCCTGCTCGCTGTCGCTGCCGCAGGCGAACAGCACGTCGCGCGGCGCCTGGGCAAAGCCAAGCCGACCCATGACGCGGTGGAAGTACGCGAGGTTTTTCTCCAGCGAGACCTGGTTGTTCGTTGGTGCCGCCCCGCCGCCCATGAGCAGCAGGTGCGTCGGCGCGGGCTTGGCTGCGCAGCCGATCATCCAGAACGTGCAAGCGGACAAGGCCAGCAGCGCGACGATCTTGTTTGCCATGCGCGGGTGACGAGTGTGGCGATCAACAGTCATGGTTGCATCCTGAGGGAAAAGGCGGTGCGCGGTGGTTGGCTCAATCCGAGCCGACGCTGGACATGCGGCATCAAAAGTATAGAGTCCCGACGCCCGATACCCGGCGATTGATACGGATGTTGGGGGTGATCGGTTCTTATATGACCGCCAACAAGTTTTTGTACGGGTTGCCACACAACTTGCGCAGCAAGCTGTGTGAGAACGACTGAAGTTGACATTGGTGAAGATTCGCACATAGCTGCCCACGGCAGTTATGTGGCACCTCCCGCGTCCGAAGTTAAGCCACCGCGCTCTTGATGGCTTTGGGCTGTTCAATGGCGGCGGGCTGCTTGGCTCGACCCGGCCTGACCGCCAAGTGGTCGATCACCGTCTGGGCACATTTGGCCCAGCTATTTCTTGAGGCGAAGGCGATGCAGGGGTCGCGGTCGAGTTGGAGGGCGTCCAGCGCGGCTTGTTTGAGGTCGGTGTAGACGTAGCCGGTTTGGCCTTGTTGGACGACGTCGATCGGGCCGGTGACGGGGAAGGCGGCGATGGGCAGGCCGCAGGCGTTGGCCTCGAGCATGACGACGCCGAAGGTGTCGGTGACCGACGGGAAGACGAAGACGTCGCCGGCGGCGTAGTGCGCGGCGAGCTCTTGCCCGAACTTGTAGCCGACGAAGGTGGCCTTGGGGTATTGCTTTTGGAGCGAGGCCTTGGGCGGGCCGTCACCGATGACGAGTTTGGAGCCGGGCAGGTCGAGCTTGAGGAAGGCCTCGATGTTTTTCTCGATCGCGATTCGGCCGGCGTAAACAAAAATCGGTTTGGGCAAGTCGCGAATGCCTAGCGGCGTTTCGTAGTTGGGGTGGAACAGGTCGGTATCGACGCCGCGCGACCAGACGACGATGTTGTCCAGGCCGTTTTGTTCCAGCTCTTTGCCGACCTGCGGGGTGGGGACAAGGGTGTGCTTGGCCTTGCCGTGGAAGAAGCGGATGAACTTATAGCTCAAGGATTTGGGCACGCCGAAGTACTGGCGGAGGTAGTGGGGGAACTGGGTGTGGTAGCTGGTGGTGTAAGCGATGTTGTTTTTTCGGCACCACTTGCGGGCGGCCATGCCCAGCGGGCCTTCGGTGGCGATGTGGACAGCGTCGGGGTTGAGGTCGTCGAGTTGTTTGCGGACGCCCTTTCCCGGGAGGATGGCCAGGCGGATCTCGGGGTAGCGCGGCGCACCGAGGGTTTTGAACTGGCCGGGGTGGATGACGTGGGGGTCGTGGCCGAGCTTGGTCATCTCGCGGGTGACGTGCTGCCAGGTGCGGACCACGCCGTTGACCTGCGGGTCCCATGCATCGGTGACAAGTACGAATCGCATGGCTTAGTCCTTTATCGATGGGTCGCCGGGGTCGAGGCTTGGCGAGGCCCCGGAACGGGTCGGCGTGGATGTGTTTACGAAGGCTTGTTCCGGGGGGTCGCAGGCTCCACCCCGGCCACCCGAGGCCGTCCCCCGGCTGTTCATCGGCGTGGGGAAGATCGGCCGAAAGGCACCGAACAAGGCGCGGTCGGCGGGCATCAGCTCGACGGGCTCTTCATCCGCTTCGAGCAGGTCATCATCATCGATGATGGTGTCGCTGCTTCGCTCACTTTGTTGTGTATGGCGGGCGGCCTTGAGCGCTTCGACCGCTTTGATCCCGTCGATGATTTCCAGTCGGCCGTCGTGGTGCTCGACCAGCGCGGTGCAGGACTCGACCCAGTCCCCGCAGTTGAGGTACTCCACGCCGTTGTCCATGGTGCGCTGCTCGGCTTTGTGGATGTGCCCGCAGACCACGCCGTCCATGCCCTTGCTCTTGGCCTGCTCGGCAAGGATTTCCTCGAACCGACTGATGAAGGTGCAGGCCCGCTTGACCTTGAGCTTGATGGCTTGGCTCAGCGAGGCGTACGGCAGCCCGAACCATCGGCGGACGGTGTTGTAGTGCCGATTGATTTTGAGCAGTGTTTCGTACGCGACCGAGCCAAGGACCGAGAGCCACTTGGAGTGTTGGACGATGAGGTCGTACTGGTCGCCGTGGGTGATGAAGAGTTGTTTGCCGTCGGCGGTGGTGTGCGTGGTGTGGGGTTTCATGTCGACCCCGCCGAAGGACATGTGGACGAACTGCCGCGCGGCGTCGTCGTGGTTGCCGGGCGTGTAGATGACTTCGGTGCCGCGCGAGGCGTGCTTGAGGATGCGTCGGATGACGTCGTTGTGCTCGGCCGGCCAGTACCACCGCGACTTGAGCCGCCAGCAGTCGATGATGTCGCCAACGAGGTAAAGCTTCTCGCAGCGGACTTGTTTCAGGAAGCGTGACAGGTCCTTGGCCCGCGCGCCTTTGGAGCCCAGGTGGGT
>JARFRI010000350.1 GCA_029287335.1 Phycisphaera sp.
GCCAGGTCGTCGCTGAGCCGGTGGTTCTTGAGCAGGAGCGGCATGGGCACGCTGCCGGGCGAGAGGTAGACGTGGTTGGGGCTTCGGCCAACGAGCAGGTCATCGACGCCCTCTGCCAGGACGCCGCGGAATCGGCCGTACTTGCTGAGGATGGTGGCGAGTTTGTTGTCGTAGATCAGCTCGGTGTTGCGGAAGACGGACGGGCGTTGGCCGAAGAGGTCGTCGATGAGTTCGTCGTGCCGGCTGACCTGGTGGGCGAAGTCTTCGGCGCTGTATTGCGAGGCGAGCGAGTGGTCGTAGGTTTCCGAGAGAAACTCGACACAGCCCGTCTCGGCCAGCTTGCGGAAGCGATCGAGGACCTCGGGTGCCCAGCGCTGGAACTGCTCGATAACCTGGCCGGTGAGCGAGAAGGCCACGACGAAGCGGTCACCGTGCCGTTCGATCTGCCGCATCAGCAGTTCGGTCGCGGGCAGGTAGCACTTCTGCGCGACGCGGCGGAGGATCGTACTGTTCGCCTCGTCGTCGAAGTAGGTCGGTTCGGTTTCAAAGACGCTGTACCGTCGTAGACGGCGCGGCTGATGGACCTGAAAATAAAAGCAAACATCCGGCATCCGCGTCGCTCCTCGGACTAGAAACGCATTGTGACGGGTTTGGTGTGTCCAAGCAAACGCTACTCCACGGCGGCGGCCGGCTCAGGCAGTTTCTGCTGTTTGTTTGACTCGATGGCGGCCTCGACTTCGTCTTGATGCTCGGCCTGTCCAATGATGATCCGCGCGCCCCGCCGAAACGTGACATACGAATAAAACCACTGCACCAGCACGACAATCTTGTTGCGGAAGCCCACGAGCAGCATCAGGTGGATCGCCAGCCAAGCGAGCCATGCAAAGAGCCCGCTGAAGTGCAGTGGGCCGACGTCTGCGATCGCGCGCTTGCGTCCGATCGTCGCCATCGTGCCCTTGTCCCAGTAGGTAAAGGCCTTGCGCTGGGCGGGTGGTTTGACACCTTGCTTTAGTTCGTCCGAGATGATTTTGGCAACGTGTTTACCCATCTGCATCGCCGCCGGTGCCAGGCCAGGGGCTTTGGTGCCGTCGGGTAGGGTGCAGTCGGCGACATCACCGATGACAAAGGCCTCGGGGTGGCTGGGGATGCTGAGGTCTGGGCCGACGACGACGCGGCCGCCGCCGCCCAGTTCGGTGCCCAGTGTTTGTGTCAGGCTCGGGGCCTGGATCCCCCCGCCCCAGAGGACGTTGTGCGTCGGGATCCGCTCTCCTGTATTGAGGGTTACCCCTTCCGCGTCGATGTCTTGAACGCGGGTGCTGAGCATGACCTCGACGCCGATGCCTTGTAGTTGTCGTTGGGCGCTGGCGGAGAGTTTTTCGGGGAACGCCTCGAGCAGACGATCACCCCCATGGACCAGCACGACGCGTGCATCGGCAGGGTTGATCCGCCGGAAGTCGCGCTTAAAAACAATGCGCGTCAGTTCCGACATCGCCCCGGCAAGCTCGACGCCTGTCGCGCCGCCGCCGACCACGACGATCGTCGTCAGCTTCTTGCGCTCGTCCGCATCATCGATCGCCTCCGCCAATTCAAACGATGTGAGTACGTTGCGCCGCATCCGCATCGCGTCTTCGAGGGTCTTGATCCCCGGGGCGTGGTCGGCCCAGTGGTCGTTGCCGTAATAACTTGTCCGCCCCCCGACCGCCAGCACGAGGTAGTCGTACCCGACGGTCCCGCCCAGCTCGGTCTGGATCGTTTTGCGTTCCAGGTCGATCGACTCGACGCTGTCCATCATCGTCCCGACGTTGGGCCGTTTGCGGAAGATCGAGCGGATCGGCTCGGCGATCTCCGGTGCGGACAACCCGGCCATGGCGACTTGGTACAGCAGCGGCTGAAACAGGTGGTGGTTCTGCTTGTCGATGATCGTGACCGTCGCGTCGCCTTTGAACGAGCGGGCAAAGGTCAGCCCGCCGAAGCCGCAGCCGACGACGACGATGTGCGGGCGATTGAATGGCGGGCGATTGGGGTGGTCGGGTGTTCCCTTCATGGCCTTAGTTTAGGCATCGGGTCCCGTGGCGTCAGTTGGCGTATGCGAGGAAGGGATATACGGGCTGGGGTATACTGCTTTGTTCCCATTGCCCTGCACGAAAACGATGACGACAAACACAAAACCAACCAGCACGCAGATCCGCCGCCAGTTCATCGACTTCTTCGTCGACAAGGCCGGCCACACCGAGGTGCCGTCCTCGCCGGTCGTCCCGCACGACGACCCGACGCTGCTGTTCGCCAACGCGGGGATGAACCAGTTCAAGCCGTACTTCCTCGGCACCAAGAAGCCGCCTTACACCCGCGCGGTCGATACGCAAAAGTGCATCCGCGCTGGCGGTAAGCACAACGACCTGGACGATGTGGGCAAGGACACCTACCACCACACCTTCTTCGAAATGCTCGGCAACTGGTCCTTCGGCGACTACTTCAAGAAAGAAGCCATCGACTGGGCCTGGGAACTGCTCGTAACGACCTGGGGTATCGACCCCGAGCGCCTGCACGCGACCTACTTCGAGGGCGACCAAAGCGAAGGCCTCGAACCCGACCTCGAAGCCAAAGAACTCTGGCTCCAGTACCTCCCGGCCGACCGCGTCCACCCCGGCAATAAGAAGGACAACTTCTGGGAGATGGGCGACACCGGCCCGTGCGGTCCGTGCTCGGAACTTCACTTCGACCGCAGCCCGGACAAGAGCGGGGCCAACCTCGTCAACGCCGACGCGCAAGACACCGTCGTCGAAATCTGGAACCTCGTCTTCATCCAGTTCAACCGCAGCCAGACCGGCAAGCTGTCGACCCTGCCCGCTCAACACGTCGACACCGGCATGGGCTTTGAACGCATCGTCCGCGTCCTCCAAGGCGTCGACAGCAACTACGACACGGATGTCTTCGGCCCGATCTTTGATGCGATCCAAAAGGTGACCGGAGCCCGGGCCTATCAGCCCGGCGCGAATAAGGAACAACTCGAAGACCCGATCAATATCGCCTACCGCGTGATCGCCGACCACATCCGCACGCTGACGTTTGCGCTGAGTGATGGGGCGCACTGTGGCAATGATGGGCGGAGCTACGTCTGTCTCTTATACACATCTCCGAGCCCACGAGACGAACA
>JARFRI010000407.1 GCA_029287335.1 Phycisphaera sp.
GCAACTGCAACTGCGGGTATCGTGTGATGACTTCCGTTAAATCCGCATGCTGAAACTGGCTGAGCATAGTTTGCTCCTGGTTATCGCGATCTTTGATCAGGGTCAGCTGTTCTTCGACCCGCTTGGCCTGAACACCGACCCGTGCCCTAGCGGACACAACCGTGTCGATGTCGTCTTCGATGGAGCTACCAGCAAGTGTGATGCCAGCTTCGTCGTTATTTCGTAATGCCGTACTTAATTCTTGTAAATGGGTGAACATATTCTCCACACGGACCTTCGATTGGTCCGTGCCAGCGATCGTCGAGCCCGAACCGGCGTTCACTTTGATGCCCAGGTTCTCCGCCGCGAAGCTCAGCCCCGCGTTGGTCACACGAAAGTCGCTGCCGCCGACGGTGTTGTCCGTCACCGCAAAGCCGTTGCCTGTCGTCGCCAACGCAATATCAAAATCCACGCCAACGGTGAGGCCCGCGGCCGTCGCCGCCGCTTGGGTCAGGCTGATTACGTCCGCGACGGACGATGCCGCCGTGAGATCAACGGTAAAGTTTGTGCCATCGTGCAGCGTGATGTCCAGGTCCGGCTCACCCGCTTCGCTCGTCTGCACGCCGACGCGGTTGCGGAAGTCCGACAGCAACGTGGTGTTACCCAACGTACGCAGGCCCATGTCCTCGGCGGTCGTCCCGCCGTTCTCGCCGATGCTCAGCTCGATGCCGCTGACCTCGCTGACCAGGTCCAGGCCGGTGCCATCTTCATTGATCGATAAACGCAGACCTAAGTTCAGTGAATCGATGACGTTTTGCAGGTCCTGCACCGTCGTCGCGCTGGAGAAGTCCGCAACCTCAGCGTTTTCGCCATGGGTGATCAGCAGCCCACCGCTAAAGTCAACCGATGTCCCGAACGTGCTCAAGGCCGTGCGCTCGGTCAGCTTCACATTCAAGTCGCTGCCTGCGACCGAAGCCGACGTCGCGCTGAGGTCCAGGCCAAGGTCCGCCGCCGTCGTGCCCCCCGCCGAGTCGGTGATGGTGATCGTACTGCCCGCGTTGGCCGTGAGCGTATACCCGCCGCCGCCGAGGCTGATCGAGCCGGCCGTCGGGTCGAGAGTGGTGATCGCATCATTGACGCGCGTCACGATATCGCTGAGCGTATCGACCGTGGTAAGGTCCACGACCGTCGGAACGCCGTTAACCGTCAGGCTAATCGCACCGGCCGAGAAGCCGCGTTCCCGCGCACCATCGATATCCCGGAGGCGTACCTGCCCGCTGGCCTGCGGGTCCAAATCGACAAGTGTTTCAACGCGTGTTGATAAGGCCCCGAATGCTTCCAAACCGTTACTGTTGAAGGTTAAATCGGAGAGTGCCCCGCCGTCGTTGCCCAGGCTCATGTCGCCGCCGAGGTAGCGGATGCCGCCGAGGAAGGACTCGAAGACCGCCTTGCCGTCGCCCGTGCCGTTGTTGCCGCCGAAGACCGCTAAGCCGTTGAACTGGCGATTAGCCGCCTCGATCGCACCAGCGAGCTGCGCGTCAATCACGTCTGCCTGAGTCGAGCGCGTCACCGCATCCGACCCGACACCGATCTGACTCGACGCGACCTGCTGGGCCTCGATCAAGATATCCGTCACGTCCCGCAACGCCGCATCACCAAGGTTCAGGACGCCGCGCGCATGTTCGAGGTTGAGTAGCTGCTGCTCGCGCTGGATCTTCGCCTGGTTCAGGTGCAGCACCGCCGAAATCTTAGACGGCGCATCCGAGCCCCGGCTTAAGATCTTGCCCGTCGAGATCTGGTCCTGTGCCAACAACAACTCGCGCTGTGTCTCTTGCAGCCGCCTGCGCAGCAACTCACTCGACATCAGGTTCGAGGTGCGGGACAGGAGTGGTGAGATGGTTGACATCGGTTGGGGGTTGGGGTCTAGGGTTTAGGGTCTGGTCAGACAATGCCAATCAGGGTTTGCATCATTTCGTCAACGACGGTCAGGAACCGCGCGTTGGCTTGGTACATGCGTTGGTAGCTCATCAGGTCGATGGTTTCTTCGTCCGCGTTCACGCCGGAGAAGGCCTGTTGCTGGACCTGAAGGTTTTCTTTTACCACCGAGTCGGCGTTGAGCTGGTCGATCGCCTGTGCGGTGCGGATCGAGACGTCCTCGATGTGACGGTTCCAGTACCCGGCCAGGCTTTGGCCCTGCAGCGAGTTGACGCCGGTGTCGCGGAGCGCCGAGATGGCCAGTGCGTTTCGGTTGTCGCCGGGCAAATGGTCCCGGCTCACCGCGATCATGCGCGGGTCATCGACCAGGTCCGTGTTGACATCAATATCGCTGGCGTCCTTACCTTTAAAGAAGGTATTGATCCCCAGTGCCGCCATCGCGCCGGTGTTGTCATCGCTGAAGCTGAACTGGAAGTCCTGCGCATCGGCCGTGATCTGCAGCCGACCATCGCTCGTGACCACCGCAGAAATGTTCGCCACCGCATTGATCTGCGCCGCCAAGTCGTCGAGCGACGTGTCGTTGGTCGGGTCGATCCCGTCCAGGTCAACGTTGATCGTCTGCGCGATGCGCTGGCCGGTGGAGACCTGGGTGACATGCAGTTGGAACGAGCCGTGCTGGATGTCGAAGGGGATCTGCGCCGCGGGGTCGTTCAGCGCGACGGATGTGTCGACGACCTCGGTCGTGCTCAGCGCCGAATCGAGCAGGTTCAGGCCCTGGCTCTGGCTGTGCAGCTTGTTGACCTCGAAGATCATCGCGTTGGCGTAGGTGTCCAGCGTCTCGATCGCGTTCTCAAGGTACTGGCCACGGAAGTCAACCAGACCGCCGAGCTCACCGCTGCTGATGTCCAGTGGGCTGCGATCTTCCGCGAGTCGCACGGTCGTGGTGATGCCGTCACCCGTCGACTCGGTGGTGACCGCGATGCCACGGTTTTGATTGCCGATCACCAGTGGCAGCGAACCCACAAAAATATCGACAGCGCCGCTGCGCTGCTCATTGATCGAGATGTCGATGTACTGGGCCAACTCGCCCAGGTACAGGTCGCGCTGGTCACGCAGACCCCCGGCCTGGCTTACGCTACCACCCTCCTGTACCGCGATCGCCTGATTGAGCTGCGCGATCCGATCCAGCAGGTCGTTCGCCGCGCTGGCCGCATTGGCGGTGCGGTCATCGATCCGCTTCTGCAGGTTTAAAAACTCGCCACGCACCTGCGAGACATAGTCGCTGAGCGTCTCGGCCTGCTTCACCGCCAAAGTCCGCAGCGACAGGTCCTGTGGGTTGTTGGCGATCTGTGACCAGCTATTAAAAAACTCAGCCATCCGCGTGGAGATATCGATCTCCGACAGCTCGTTCTCGATCGCTTCAATCTCAGACCAAAGGTCCTGGGCAACTCGGCTGCCGCCCTCATCGGAGATGGCGTTGCGCAGGCGTGCTTCGAGCGCTTCGTCGACCTGCCGGGTGATCGAAGAGATCTGTACGCCGTTGCCCAGGTAGATGCCGCGCTGGATCTCGCTGGCGCGTACCGCGGTGAGTTCGATCTCGTTGCGGTGATAGCCCTTGGTGGCGATGTTCGCCAAGTTGTTGCCCGCCACTTGGATCGCGGCTTGCGATGCAAGCAAGCCGGAGCGTCCGATGTAGAGGGAACTGGTCAAACCCATGGGTGTCTATCCGTGCGGTCGGTGCCGCGTTATGCCGTGACTCTGAGTGTGCCCAGCGTCTGTGTACTTGTTGGTTGAGGTTGGTTGGCCGGCGCGTAGCCCGCGGCTCGGCCGGCGTTGCCCAGCGTCTGGACCAGGCCCTGCATGTGATGAAGCAGTGCCTCCGTTGCCCGGCGCGTGACCGACGACTGCTCTTTCACCGCCATAATCCGTTCACGCAGTTGCTCACGCAGCACCAGCAGCCTGCCGCGGGCTGGCTCGGGCAAGCGCTCCGCTAAATCACGCATCCGCATCGGCTGCGTCGCACTGGGATCGACCGCGCGGGTGAGCTGTGCAACCAACTCGAGGCGACGCTTTTCAAGATCACCGATCGCCTGCACCACCGTATTCTCTAAGCGCGAACACTCCGAGACCCCGTGGTGGTCCGCCAGGCGCAGGCACTCGCGCTGCCGCTTCATCAGCGTCAGCAACTGTTCGTGCCGCTCGGCCGACTGCTTGAGGACCGTCTCCAAAACCGGGATGTGCTTGGCGATCATGTCAGCCATGGGTGCTTACTGCCTCACCTTTCGCAGCACTGCTCAACTGCTTGTAAACCGAGTCCACCAGGTCAAACCTCGTCGCGCCGGCGATACGGTCGGACAGCACCTGGTCCATCTGCTGTTGGAAGATCTTCTCACTGCGCCCGCCGTGGAACAGGTCTGTCGCCAATGGGTCGTTTCGCAGCTGCTCGAACATCGGCATGATCAGCGTGGTGGAGACGAGCTTCTCAGCGGCCTCACGCAACTGTTCTTCGGGGCTCTGGCCTTCGCTGCGTGCGCGGTCCATGAAGCCGTTGAACACCGGGGCGGCGGCGAAGTCCCCGTCCATAGGTGCAGCAAGCCGGGGCGATTCAGGAGCGGTCGTTGATAGGGGTGTCAGCGCCTCAATCATTTGTACTCCAGCTTCGCGTGCAGCACGCCCAAGTCGTGGATTTCTTTGATGATCGCGATACGGTCCTCGGCCGGGACATTCAGCGTGTTCAACGCATCCAAGAGCTGACGCAGCCCCGCCCCGCCACGGTTCTCCGGGTCCAGCGCAACGAAGTCCACCCGCTCAACCGTCGGGTTGTTCGGGTCCGGCACCGGCTCGGGCGTCACGATCTGGATCGTCATCCCCTTGTGCGAGATGATCACCGGCGACAACTCAACATCCCGCGTCATCGCAATCGTGCCCTCCGCACGATTGATAATCACCCGTGCCCCGCCCGATGCGATCTCCGAGTCGATCGTCGTGCCCATGATCTGGGTGATAAAACTCGACAGGTTCGGCAGCGCCTCGTCCGGCACCTTCACGATCACGTTCTTCTGATCCACCGCACGGGCGATCGGATCCTCGTCATCGGCCAAGACCATCACGCCGTTGATCGCCTCAGCGATAAAGTTCGCAAGCTGCCAAGACGCTTTGTTGCCCTGCAGCACCAGTGTGATCTGATTGAACCGGTCCAGGTTCATCGACGGGACATCGCGCACCATATGCGCACCGCGCACCACTTTTGCGCGGCGGGGATTTTCTTCCTCATCCTCCAACATCAGGTTCCCCGCAGCCACCGCATACGCTCGGCCGTTCTTGCCCGGTGCAAATAACACCGCATCCAGCAAGACCCCGCCCTTGAGACTCTTCGCATCATTCGCCGCCGCGACCGTGACATCGAGTTGATCGACCCCTTCGCGGACACCCTCGGCCGGGATCTTCGCACTCACATGAACCAGTGCGATACTGTCAGCATCGGTGAAGTTCTGTGGCGTCGCGGTCGCATCAAGATTGCGTGTAACCGCCGCGAGAACGCCTTTGTGTGCCGGGCCGAACTCGCCGTCACCCGTGCCGTTGAGCCCGACGACGATCCCGAACCCGCTGATCACGCTCGACTCCGAGCCCTTGAGCGTGACGACGTTTCGGATCTGCGTCGCATGAGCAGGCGCGGCGATAAGCAGCAGCGCCAAGGCAACGATCGAAATAAACTTGAGTTGGTGCATCGTTCGAATCCTTCGTGTGAGCATGTTTCAGTCCTTGAAACAGTCAGGGTGTCCAGCAGTCAAGAGCAATCGCAGTGCCAAGGCTTAGAAATCGAAGACCGCATCAAACAGGCGAGTGAGCCAGCCCTTCTCGCCAGAGTCGCGGAGGTCGCCGGAGTGTTGCTTGTCGATAAAGAGGTTCTCGAGTTGGGTCGAGAGGACCGAGTTGTCTGCGGTGATATCCTCGGGCATGCAGTTGCCGGTGGCGACGAGGACGGACTGTTCGCCGTCGTTGATGATCGTGCGTCGCGCTTCGAGGACCATCATGCCATTGGGCTTGATGTCGATGATGCGGGCACGGACTCGGCCGGTCATGGACTCGGTTCGCTCGTACTCGCCCTCGCCCTCGTGGCTGCGTTCAAAGCCCAGTTCGACCAGCGCCGGGCTGGCGGTGCCCTGCGGGATTTGTAGATCAAGAAGGTCCGCGAT
>JARFRI010000043.1 GCA_029287335.1 Phycisphaera sp.
ATTAGATGGGTTTGAGTTCGTCGGCTTCGGGCAGGTCTTTGAGCGTGCCCAGGCCGAACACTTCGAGGAACTGTTTTGTCGTGCCGTAGAGCATGGGTCGGCCGATCTCTTCAGCACGCCCGACGACCTTCACCAGGTGTCGATCCATCAACAGACGCAGCACTTCGCCGCTGGCCGAGCCGCGGATCGCTTCGACCTGGGCACGGACGATCGGCTGCTTGTACGCGACGATCGCCAGGGTCTCGAGCTGGCTCGCGCTCAGGCGGTTGTCTTGCTTGGCTCGCTTCAAGCCGTCGAGCACGTCGGCATACTTGGATAGCGTCACGACTTGCCAGGCCCCGGCGACTTTCTCGATGCGGAAGCTCCGGCCGGTCCGTGCATACTCGGTATTCAATGCGTCGATCGATTCCTCAACCGCCTTGCCCGCCCCAGCCGCTCCAAGCGCCTCGGCAACACGCGCCGCGGTCATCGGCCGTTCACAGGTGATCAGCGCCGCCTCGACCCGGGCGTCCAGATCCTCGGGCAGCACGATCGGTGCCGCGGGTTCGTCGGTCGATTCGACGACTTGCTCCTCGACCTCATCGACGGTCTCGACCGCTTGGGCCGAGTCCTCGACTAGGTTCTCTTCATCTACAGCAGGGGTATTGGCTTCATCCATGATGCCGACATTGTAGCGGACACCATGAAAAAAGCCGCCCCTGAGGACGGCTTTACGTTCGGTGCGTGGCTTGAATCACCCCACATACTGCCGCAGGCCATTCATCTGGTTCTGTAGGTTCTTGCCCGGGCAGGTGGTTGGGTTGATCTCGCGGTGCGAGCGGATCAGCGCGGTCTTGATCCCATGCTTAGATTTCAGTGCGGCGGTGGTGCTGTACAGGGACTTGAGTTGGGCGCTGCTGGGCGACTGCTTCTCGAAGTTGCCCAGGACGAGGATGCCGATGTTGTGCTCGTTGTTCTGGCTGACGTGGGCGCCTTGATATTGGATGGGCCGGCCTTCCCAGACTCGGCCGGCGCGATCGACGATGTAGTGGTAGCCGATGTCGCCCCAGCGTTTCTCGCCGGTGTGGTACTTGCGGATTTTTTCGATGCGCTCAGCAGTAGCGGACTGGCTGGTGAAGTCGACAGCGGTCCATCCCTCGTGGTGGACGGTGATCTTGCTGATGCCGTTCATCGCGTTGACTTTGGAACTGATCGGGCCGGTGCGTGTCCAGTTGGATCGGCCGACGGCGTTAATTCCGCCTGCGATAGTGGTGACGTCGGCGGCGGAGTTGGGTACGGGTACGGGCTGTTGGTAGGGGGCCTGCACCGGGGTATAGCGCTGGTTGCCAGCAGGATTAGCCGGGTAGCCGGGCCAGCCCGCGATGGGGCGGGGGTGGGTCCGGGTTCGTGCGGTACTCGTACAGCCGCCCAGCGCGATCGCGCTGAGGCTCGCCATGATTGCTTGTCGTCGGGTCAGACCCATCTCAATCCTTTCATCATTCTCTAATTGCCCCGGCACGCTCACCCTATTCAACGGACGTCAAACCAAGCGAACGCGCACACCCTTATCCATCGGGCAACTCTATTCTATCACTGAACTATTCAATCCATCGGCCCACGAAACAAGCCTAACTGCAGGATTCGAGCAGGTGTGTTGTTATCCGGTCGTCGCGGGCTGCAGGGTCATCGGCGCATGGTCCTTGTCCGCTTGGGCCTGTGCGGTCGGTACCGCCCGATCCGTCGCGAGCACCACCATCGGCATGCCGGGTGTCTTGGCTTGCACCTCCACCATTGTCCGCCAGCCCGTTGCCGCCTTGATCAAATTCCCCATCTGCAGCGGCATCGGCGGACGATACGGGTGCATCGGCTGCTCATGCGTCACCGGCGGGCACTTACTGATCGCCAGCACCGCGCCGTTATCTCCCGACACCCGTCTTGCCTCGTGCAGCAGCGATACCGGGTTGTCGTGGGCCTCCATCCGGTCAAACACGCACACCAGCCCCGCTTGGCCATCGGCCAGCGGCAGCTTGCGCAGCGTCGTCTGATGAATAAACCGCGGGGCCTTACCCGGATAGCCCGCTCGCGATGCGTGGTGGTTGGCGAATTCGCTGGCCATCTTGATATGCCCCGGCTCACGCTCGATCCCGATCGCCTCGACCCCGCGTGTCGCAAGGATTTGCACGACGATCCCCGAGCCGCAATCCGCCACAACGACCGGCCGATCCTTGTCTACAAACCCCTGCTCGATCAACTGCATCACCGAACCGACCTTGAACATCACCCACTGCTGAAAGTCTTTGTCGTTGTTAAACCGCACCCATTCGCTGGTTTCAAATCGGCCGGGCGTTGCGCTGGCGGGCACGGTATCGACCCCGGCCGGGACGCCAAACACCTGCGCGTTCCACAATAGCGGGGTATTGGCGTAGCGCTGCCGGGCGATATCCAGGTCCGGCGCGATGCGGTCAAAGCCCCACTTCTCGCGGAACACCTGCCGGGAGTTATCAATCCCCGTATCGCTGTCGGCGTTGGTCGCCCGGTCCTTCCGCAAGGTATGCCGATGTGTGAATGTGATCGTCGGGATCGCCCAACAGCGGTACCCCGCCAAGCGCGACCGCATTCCGAAGTCCACGGTCTGCCCGCGCATGTAGTCTTCGTCGTATCCGCCGAGTTCGTCGTACAGCGCCCTTGTGCAGCAGTAGAAACAACCCATCACGTGGTCGACCTCGATCGCGCGCGTCACCATATTGTTAGGCAAGCCCGCGCAGAGGTGGTGATAGCCCCTGGGATGCAGGATGAAGTCGCCCATCGAGTGGACCTTGCCATCAGGCGAAAGCTGCTTTGGGCCGATCACCGCGAGGTCTTTTGGCCCGGTATCAAATGCCTCGCAAAGCCGTGCCGCCCAGTGCTTGGTGTGGATGACGATGTCGCCGTCGAGTCGCGCGAGCAACTCGCCCTTGCTCGCTTGGACCAGCTTATTCGCGGTGATGGACAGCACGCCGCAGTGCTCGTCTTCCATCAGCGTCAGGAACGGCTCGCCACCGCGCCATGTCTTCTTCGACCAGTCGCGCAGCGTCTGGAGCGACTCGTCCGTCGAGCCATCATCGAACGCGATGATCTCCAGCGGCGTCGGGTCGTCGGCAAGGGAGTCCCACAGCGATTGCAGCAGATCACCGATCAGGTCGGTCTTGCCGTCCTTCGACGAAGCAGGCCCGTTGTTGAAGTTCGGGATGAGGATGGATAATCGCGGTTTAACCGACATATAAAAGCTCTCAAGGATGAAACGCCGCGGCTTGCCGCGCACCACCCCTTCCATCGGTTATCGGACAAATTAACGTCCAGTGACGGATGCCGTCGATCCCGTAAACATGTCCAATATCGATTCGATCGCCGTTCAGTCCGTCCCTGTTACCGAGCCCGCCACACGCTGGCAGATCGACCGCGGCAGCGACGGCTTGGTCGTCGTCCGTGGCACGCAAATCCCGGAACCTGAGCCTGCTGACTGGCGCGATCGACTGGCCTGGTTCATCACCAACACGCCCGGCGTCGCCTTGGTCGGTGCCAAACGATTCCTGCCCACCGGCCACGTTTTTTCGCTGGGCGAAAACGTCATCCACCCCAAGGGCTTTCACCACGTCGGCAAAGGCGTCGACGGCAAGGCCTACCGCTTCCCCGAAGAATGCGACACCATCGCTGGCGGCGTTGTCGTCATCAACGAACAAACCTTCGACGAAGTTGAAGGCGAACGCATTCTCGAAGAACTCGGCTCCTTAGGCATGTTGGGCCTCGGCTTGGCTGTCCGCCGTTGCGGTGCCCGTGTCCTCGCCGCGCCGCAGGTCGGCGTCGTTGATAATTTCAGCCCGTCTTTGAATGACGCCGAGACCGCAGCATTCTTGAGCGAATTCGGCTTCGACTGGGTCGCACCCGACCTCGACCATGTCCGTGAGGTACACGCCGGCCAAGGCCTGCTCTGGAACGCCTACTTCCACTCGGGACAGATGCCCTTTGAAAAATACGACCAGCGCGGCGCGCTCTGCTGGGAAGGCTATAAAGGCCACGAGGCCTTCCGCCAACGCGCCCACCACCTCGCACAACTCGTCGCCAAGTTCACCAATGCACCCGACGGCGTCGGTGGACACGTCTTGGACATCGGCTCGGGCGATGGCCTGTTCACTCACCTCTTCGCCTTGGAAGGCTGCAAAGTCTTCGGCATCGACCCCGAGCCCGAAGGCGTCGCGCAAGCCACCCAGATGTGTGCCCAGCAAACCTACCCCGAGGGTAAAGTCGCTCCCGAGTTCAAGGTCGGCCGAGGCGATGCGATCCCGTTTGAGTCCGACACTGCGGCGTGCGTGTCGCTCTTCGACGTGATCGAACACCTGAACAACCCTATCGGCGTGCTCAACGAGATCAGCCGAGTCCTCAAGCCCGGCGGGCACTTCATCTGCGTCACCCCCGCCTGGCAGTTCGGTGCCTCAAGCGATGCGGTCTACCACGGCTACGAGTACACCACCGAAGAACTCAACCGCCAGATCAATGCGGCCAATGGCATGCAGGTGATCCACAATGGCCAAATCGGCGGCGTCTACCGCGACTTGGTTGTGGTGGCACGCAAGAATTGATTTTATCTCACGCAAAGGCGCTAAGACGCAAAGTTGAAAGCAGAAAGAAGTGAGATCAAGCCGATCAATTGGATCGGTTTTTCTTTGCGCCTTAGCGCCTTTGCGTGAGATAAATCAGCTTAGACAGAACCCGAAACGCATCGCGCGATCAGCACGCCTTTGTCCCCGCCCACCGGCACCGCTTGATGCCCCTGGATCGGATGCGTTGTCGCAATGCGTTGAAGTAATGTGTTGAGCTCGGCCTGCTCGGCAACGGTAAAAGGAACAAACAGCAGCAACGTCTCACCGATCGCTTGCGCGGGATCGAAAGAACGCAACGCCGACAGACCAACGACCGCCGTGCCAGCCACGGAATCATCCGACGCGATCGTCATCCCGCACTGCTCTGCGAGCCAGCGATAGGCTTGTTCGTCATCGCTGATGAGTCGGATCAAACTTCCGGGGGTGAAGTTGCGCAGTGCCTGGCAGAACCAGCGACCCGCCGCCATCGCCTCGGGCTCATGGCTGCGGTAAGCGCGATGCAGCAGCCCATTAAAAGGGGACAGTCCCCCTTTTTCTTGACCGCCAACAATCGCCCCGATGTGATCCGCGTAGCGCCTTGCCCACAAGGCGAAAACGAGGCTGTAGTACACCGCCATGGTCGCCGCGGGCTCGTATCGGCCATTTAATAAATACTGACGCCACTGGGTTGAATACAGCGAAGCCGTCAGCGT
>JARFRI010000092.1 GCA_029287335.1 Phycisphaera sp.
AAATCGTAAATCCGAAATCATTTAAGTCCGTATTCATTGAGCTTGCGATAAAGCGTTCGTTCACCGATGCCGAGCATCTTCGCCGCTTTTTCGCGGTTGCCGGCGGTGACTTGCAGGGCGTTACGGATTGCTTGTTTTTCCAGTTGATCCAGCGACAAGCCTGTGGTGTCGACGTTCCCGGGGTCCGCACCTTCACCCGCGCCGATCTCAGGTGGCAGGTGGCGTGGTTCGATTTTTTCGCTGTCACAGACGATCACCGCGTTTTGTACCGCGTTGATGAGTTGGCGGACGTTGCCGGGCCAAGCGAACTGCATCAGCGCGGTCATTGCGTCTTCCGCGACACTCAGTCCGGGCTTATTCATCTGCTCGGCAAACTTGGCGACATAGTGCTGCACCAGTAGCGGGATATCGTCGCGGCGCTCACGCAGGGCAGGAAGCCTGATCTCCATGCCACGGATACGGAAGAACAAGTCGCCTCGGAACTTGCCTTCTTTGACAAGGGTTTCGAGGTCGTGGTTGGTTGCGCTGACGAGCCGGACATCGACGTGCTTGGACTCGTTGGCACCGACGCGGATGACTTCGCCGGACTCGAGCACACGCAGTAGCTTGGGCTGCATGGACAGGGGCATGTCGCCGATCTCGTCGAGGAAGAGCGTCCCGCCGTTGGCGTATTCGAATCGGCCCTCGCGGTCTTTGGCCGCATCGGTGAAGGCGCCGCGGACGTGGCCGAACAATTCGTCTTCTAACAGGTTCTCGGTCAGGCCCGCACAGTTCAGGGGGACAAAACGTTTCTTAGCGCGTGGCGAGTTGTTGTGGATCGCCTGAGCGAAGAGTTCTTTGCCTGTCCCCGATTCGCCGGTGATCAGGACAGGAATGTTGGCCGGAGCGACCTGTTTGAGCTTGGCGATGACCTCACGCATGGCGGGGGACTGGCCAATGATGCCCTCGAAGCCAAACTGTTCATCGACTCGGCTACGCAGTTCGGTGTTCTGAGCTCGCAGGAAGACCGTCTCCAGCGCGCGGGTGCAGAGCGTACGCAGCACATCGAGATCGATCGGCTTCTCAATAAACTCGTAGGCGCCGCCCTTGATCGCTTGCTTCGCCGTCGGAATATCGCCGTGCGCGGTGACCATAATGGTCTCTGCGGCTTGCTGAGACTGACGCGCCGCAGCGAGCACCTCCATGCCGTCCGTTTCGCCCTGCATCTTGAGGTCGGTCACGATGAGGTCGAACTGGCCGTGCTTGAGCTCGTCCAGTGCCCCCGGCAGGTCGTGGACCGATGTGCATACGTGTCCCATGCGGCGCAAGACCTCGGCCATGACCTCGGCGTGGTCCGGCTCGTCATCCACAATCAACACCTGGGCGGTGGGTAATTCAGCAGGGGTTGCATCTGAGCTCATAGACCCCATGATCCTCTGCGGCTTACACGTGGTCAAACGCCGATGAGCTTTTGGCGGGCACCTATACTTAAGGTGATGGATCGCACGGACCCCAAATCACGAACCGCCAATGAGGCCCAGCGAAAAACCGTCACCCACCGTGTGGGCTGTGTGAGCTATCTGAACGCCAAGCCTCTGATTGCTGGGCTGGATGACGAGCCGGGTATTGAGGTGCGTACGGATGTGCCAGCCCGTCTGCTCGCGGACCTCGAATCGGGCGATGTTGATGTAGCCCTCTGCCCCATCATCGATTTCTTCTCGTCCGCACATGAGCTGGCGCTGGTACCTGTCGGCGCGATCGGTTGCGAGGGGCCAACCCTAACGGTCCGTCTGTACAGCCAGGTACCGATTGATCAGATCACGACGATCCATGCCGATACGGACAGCCATACGAGCGTCGTATTAGTGCAAGTACTACTCGCCAAGCTGTTTCATATTCGCCCGCAGATCATTGATTACGAGGCACGGGAGCAAACTGCCCAGGGCCGTATTGATGTGTCGCCGCAAGCCATGCTGCTCATCGGCGACAAGGTCGTTACCGGTTCACCGTTAGCGGTGCAGTACCCGTACCAGATGGACCTGGGAGAGGGCTGGCATGAATTGACCGGCCTGCCTTTTGTCTTCGCGATGTGGATGACGCGAGCCCAGACAATGCTCGGTGACCTCCCGGCACAACTCGCGGCGCGACTTAAGGCCAACCTGCCCCAGCGTCTATTGATTGCCGAGCGCTACGCGAAGCAGCATGGCTGGCCCAGTGATTTGGCCGAGCATTACTTGATCGATGTGCTGCGGTACACAGTTGGAAGCCGAGAGCTTGAAGCGATCGCACGATTTGGCGATTTAGCGCGTGAGATCGGTATCGTCAATGGGCCAAGAGAAATTCGTCTGTATAGCGGGGCATCACTGCCGTGAGCCGGCCACGAAAGCAAGCCTACCGCAGTAGCGTCTTGTCTGATTTGACCAGGCAATTGCTCTACGCGCCGCCGCAGAAGCGGGCGGAAGTCGTTGGGCATGCTGAGCGATTGCACGACGAACTCGATCCGACGAAAAACTACCCGATCGACTTTGTGGTCTATCGCCTGACAGGCCGACGCGTACCGCCCAGCGAGAGCGTGATGCTTGTCGGCGAGGCGATCAAACCGGACCTGCGTCTTCTGATCGATACGCTCAGTCGTTCGGTTGAGATGCCATGCGACGACGCGGACCCTGGACTGACGACAAAAGAACTCGCAGAGTCGATTGGTGTCAGCACAAAGACAATCGCACGCTGGCGAAATAGCGGGCTGCGATGGCGGTGGGGCGTCCGCGATGGTAAGCCCACCGTGTTGATTGCGCAGTCTGCGCTGACGGCTTATGGGCAGAGTCATGGCGGGTGTGTTGAAAGTGCGGCGTCCTTCACCAGGCTCACCGAACAAGAAAAGTCGCGCGTGATCGAACGGGCCCGCCGCCTGGCAGAGGCAACCCAAGCCACGCCCCAATCGATCCTCACCCACCTGTCCAAACGAAGCGGGCGTAGCGTCGAAGCGCTGCGGTTGCTGATTCAACAGCATGATGAAGAAAACGCTTCACAACCGGTCTTCGCGGACCGTACCGGCCCGCTGAGCGATCATCAGAAGCGTGTCATTGACCGTGCCTATCGCCGTGGCCTGACGGTTTCCGTACTTTGCCAACGATTTGGGAAGACACGCTCGACGATCTACCGCACGATCCATGAGGCTCGGGCAGATCGCATCAAAGCGATGTATCTCACCTCGGTGTATTCGCCAATCTTTGAACGCGATGATGCGGACGAGGTCTTGATGACCGCCCCAACCTCGCAGGGCAAGTCCAGGCGACTGGGGGCCGAGGCCATCTCGGTGCTGCCCGATCGTCTCAAACTGATTTATGATCGCCCGATCGAATCTGACGACGTGGTACGCTCGCGGATCGTGCGATACAACTTCCTGAAGTACCGCGCGGCTGAACTTCGTCTGATGATCATTGAATCGACACCGCGGGCCGGGGAGATGGATCGGTTCGACGACCTGATGGTTCGCATCAATCGCGCTCGCGGGGAAATTATTTCCGCTGTGTTGTCGATCGCATTGTCCGTGGTGCTTCGTCAGCAAACGAACCAACATCGCGACAACGAATCAGTACTCGTTGAGATGCTCTACCTTGCCCATGAAGTCATGATCGATGAAATCGATCGATTCGATACAAGTGTCGCCCATCGTTTTGAGACAGTTCTGACCAATCGCTTGCTACGTGTCTTAGCCAAACCGCCACGCGTTCATGAGACGATCAACGAACGAGTATTGATCGAGCAACTCGCGGATGCGGGCTTTACGATTTAGGAACGAGTTGTCTTCGTTTTAGTTACCGCGATACTCTGCCGAACTGGTGCAGGTCTCGTGTACTCGGACGCAGGCCAGTAGCGGCAGGGAAGGGGCGAGCTGGTCCCAGACCCACTTGCTGAGCATCTCGGCGGTTGGATTCTCCAGCCCATCGATCTCATTGAGCACGCGGTGGTCCAGCGTCTCTTCAATCGGCTTGGTGACTGCTTTGACCTCTGCGAAGTCGATCAGATAGCCCTTGCTCTCATCGACTTCGCCCTCGACGACCACATCGATCTTGAACGAGTGGCCGTGCATACGACGGCACTTATGGCCCTCGGGGAAGCAGGGCAGGAAGTGGGCGGCCTCGAAGCCGAAGGTTTTGGTCAGGGCGATCTTCATGGGCTAATAGTTTAGGACACTGCGCGACTAGACGCCGCGGGCCATCGGGTCCCACACCAGTTTGTGGAGTTGTGTCTGGAAACGAACCGGCAGCTTATCCGCCAAGATCCACTCGGCAAGATCTCTTATGGCCAGCCCCGGCACACCCGCAATCTCTAGGCCCGGCGTCACTTCATTCACTGCACTGACAAGCACGGCATTGACTTTTTCATGCAGCCTATGCTCGTCCAGCACACGCTTCATCCAGTCATAGTCCTCTCGGCTGGTCAGCACGAACTTCACTTCATCGTGTTCGTTGAGTTTATCGATATTGGACCAGTCATTGCGCTCGACTTCGCCTGAGCCGAGGGTCTTGAGGTCCATGATGCGGATGACGCGTGGATCACAAATCCCGATGTCGCATGCTCCGCTGGTTTCAATGAGGACGGTCTTGCCGTGGTCGCAGAGCTTGGTCATGAGCGGGTGGACGCCGCGTTGCAGCAGTGGCTCGCCACCAGTGACTTCATAGAGGTCACAGCCGTCGGCCCCGCCGGTCAATTCGAAGCATTGTTCGATCACTTGATCGACAGTACGTTTATCGCCTTCATGAAAGGCGTACTCGGTATCGCAATAGTTGCATCGCAGGTGACAGCCACGCAGCCGAATGAACACGCACGGCAGGCCGGCGTATGTTGACTCGCCTTGCAGCGAATAGAACAACTCATTGATATAAACCGTCGGCTCGCTCACGGAAACACCTCCTGCGAATCGGGCAGTTCTGTCGCTTGCAAGAATTCTTTGACGCGGGTCTTTAACACAGGATGCAATACGTCCGGCGCGATGTCGCACAGCGGTTTGAGGACGAACCATCGCTGGTGCATGCCGGGGTGGGGTACGGTCAGGCCTGGCTCGTCAATCACGCTGTCGCCGTAGAGCAGGATGTCGATATCGATCTCGCGCGGGCCCCAGTGCTGGCGGGTTTCATTCTTGGCTCGGCCTAAGTCACATTCGATCTGTTGCAAGGCCCGCATCAACGCCACCGCAGCCAGCGAGGTCTGAATCTGCGCGGCCATATTCAGATAAGCACCTTGGTCTTGTGGGCCCATCGGCGGGGTTTCGTAGATCGGCGAAGCGGCGACGACGACCGTGCCCGGCAGCAGGCCGATTGCATCAAGCGCCTCGCGGAGCATCGCTTCGCGGTCGCCGAGATTGCTGCCCAAGCCGAGGTAGACGTCCTGCATCAGCGTATTGTAGAGCGGGACGGCCGACTGCTGGCGCGACCTGGGCCTGATCGGCTGTTTAATGGATACAATACCTAGCTTGACTTTCTGAAAGAACACCCGTGACCGCTAGTGCAACGCTGCAACTCGATTCTGTAAACGGCCAACTCGATGGCAAACCCGCTGAGGACATCATCCGCTGGGCGGGTGAGACTTTTGGCGAGGGCTTGGCGATGACCTCCAGCTTCGGGGCTCAGTCTGCGGTCATGCTGCACCTGGTCACGCGAATCATCCCTGACCTGCCCATCATCCTCATCGACACCGGCTATCTCTTCCCCGAGACGTATCAATTCGTACAGGACCTAACCAAGCAACTCTCGCTGAACCTCAAGGTCTTCAGCCCGCGTGTCACACCCGCACGTTATGAGGCGTTGCACGGCAAGACTTGGGAGTATTCCGAGGGCCTGAGCCACTACCACGAGGTCTTCAAGGTCGAGCCGTTGCAGCGGGCATTGGAAGAACTCAACGTCACCGCCTGGCTTGCGGGCCTACGAAGTAATCAGACGGACCACCGTGCGACACTGCGTACCGTCGAGAAACAAGACGGTTTATACAAGGTCCACCCGATCCTGAACTGGTCGCGCAAGGCTATCGGCGAATACATGGCCAAGTATAGCCTGCCGTATCACCCGCTGGTCGAGAAGGGCTATCCCTCCATCGGCGACACGCACTCCACCCGCCCAATCACCGACGGCCAAGACGAACGCGATGGACGCTTCGGCGGCTTTGCGCAAGAATGCGGCATCCACATCCCGCAGACAAAAGAAGAGAATGAGAGCTTAGGCTCGTCAGGCTTATAGACTTTAGCGATGCTCGATCCCACCGATCTAACCCCAGAGCGTCTTCATCCCTCGCGCCTCATTGCTAAGGGGCGACGGATACGCGAGGTGGATCGGTTAATTGAGTTGTATGGCGGTCAAGCGTCGCGCTGGACAAAGCGTGCCGGTCCAACTTTTTCTAGGCCCGGGCGTGTCTACGAGATACACTGGTATGAGCATCACGGCAACGGGAGCTTTGAACATAAACTTGTACAGAAGAACGGACCGACGCAATGATTGTTGAGCTAAACAAATCCGATTCGGATCACCCACATCTCTCAATTTGCCAACAATACATGGTCATCGGCATTGAGGCTGAAGATTATCGAATCCTTAACGATCTGGGCGAGCCCTGCTTATATCCGCCCGAACTTTTCAATGTGATCGATATGAAAGAACCAGACTATTGGATCAGCGAGGTTGGCGAAGACGGCGAGCGCTACGCCTATCCCCCCGAGTTTAATCGGCCAGGTTTTTTCGAGGACCTCTTTGATCGAAATGAAGAGGCAATGCGAACCTTCTGGCAAACAATCAATCGGGGTCTGACTGCGGCTTGACTGCCGATTAAGGCACGATCTCAACGATACTTGCGCCCTCGAACAGCGTGTAGAACACCTGGTCGACGTCTTCGTCACGCATGCGGATGCAGCCCATGGACTCTTGTCGGCCGATCGATTCTTGATCGTTGGTGGCGTGGATGCCGTAGCCTTTTTTGTCGCGGGTGTTGTCGTCGATGCCT
>JARFRI010000106.1 GCA_029287335.1 Phycisphaera sp.
CCTGCTTGTTGGTGTACAGGTGGACGAGTTGTTCGGGGATGGCGATGAAGACGACACCCAGTGCGGTCATGATGCCTGCCCCGAGGAACCAGCACTGCCGCGCGGCCTGACGGGCCATGGCCGGGTCATTGGCGCCGAGGTACTGGCCGGTCAATGTGCCCGCGGCGGCGGCGAAGGCCAGCGCGGGGAGGAAGCTGATCGACTCGATACGGATGGCGATGATGTGGGCGCCCTGGACGGAGTCGCCAATCGCGTGGGTCGCGCCGATGAGCCCGACGATCATGACGATGATCCAGTTGCCCGCCCAGTGACCGCCGCGGTCGAGCAGGGCGGGGTAGGCGACGCGCCAGATACGCTGCATCGTGTGCATGTGTGGGCGCAGGCGGTGGACGTGCAAACGCAGCGAGCTGTTGCGCTTGGTGATCAGTCGGATCATGAGCAGCGCACCGACGGTCCAACCGATCGCGGTGCCCCACGCGATGCCCGCGACGCCGAAGCCCAGCCCGACCATGTACGTCGAGCCGTTGAGTCGGACCTCGATGCCCGCCAGGAGCACGGTGGCGACGAGGTTGATGCCGTTCATGATGAGCATGACGAAGAAGGGCGAGCGCGTGTCGCCCGCTGCGGTCAGGCAGTGTACGCTGACAAACAGCACCGCCGCGATGGGCACGAACGCCGCGACGATGCGCAGGTAGACCGACGCCATGGCGAGTGCTTGGCCCTCGAGTCCCGCCGCCGCGCCGATCACGTCCGCCAGTGCGATGACGACTAGGCCGGTGACCGTGCCGATCGCCGCGCCCATGACCAGCGTTTGACCCAGCCCCGCGTGGGCCAGCCGTTTGTGCCCGCCACCAACCGCCCGAGCGATCAGCGCTGCGCCCCCGGCCCCGATGCCCATCACCATCAAGCCCATGAACCAGTTGATGTACCCGCCGACGGCGATCGCGTTGGCCGCGTCTTCAGTGGGTTGATAGCCAGCGACGATCGTATCGACCGTCGAGACCAGCCAGCTCAAGAGCTGTTGTAGGAAGGGCCAGATTGCCAATACAAAGATCTGCCGACGCAGCGAGAGGCCGGCGAGTCGGCCGGCGAGTTGTTTCGGAGCACTGACTGCGGCCACCGGCACCCCGACCTCGTCTGTTTCGTCGGCTTGAAAGGGCGTGTCCGGGTTAGGCATGGCAGAGAAGGATGATATCGCCTGTGACGGTGTTACACGCCGATCGGCTCAAACCGACACACGGGCCCAGCGGTACGTGTGGTAATAAAACCAGAACACGACCCCGCGGACGGCGATGTCCATCATGATCCCCAGCCAGATACCCCAGAGCCCCATTGCAAGCGGGAACGCGAACACATAAGCCCCGCCCAGGCGGAAGATCGTCAGGCCGGTGAGGTTGATGATCGCGGTATTACGGGTGTCGCCAGCGCCCTGCATCGCACCATTCAGGATTAGATTGACCGCGAGCAGGGGCGTGATAAACGCGGAGATCTGCAACAGCGGCGGCGCGAGCGTCAGGTGCACCTCGTTGTTCGGGCTCAGCAACGCGACCAAATTCGTTGGGAAAAAGAAGAACAGGAACGAGCAGATGAACATGATGCCAAGCGTCCCACACAACGCGAGGTAGGTCGCGCGCTTCGCGCGCGTAGGGTCGCCCAGCCCGAGGTACTGGCCGGTGAGGGTCGAGGCGGCAATGGAGATCGCGTAGCCGGGCAGGAACGAGATCGAGTGGATGCGCATCGCGATGGTGTGTGCGCCGTAGGCGTACTCGATCGCCAGCTGGCTGATGTAGAGCAGCAGGACAAAGTTGATCAACCAGAACGCGAGCTGGTAGTAAAGGTTGGGCAGGGCGACCTTGATGATGCGGCGCATCGTGTGCCAGTGCGGCCTGAGCCGATGGGGGCGGAGGCGCAGTTCGGACGTGCCCGACAGCAGGATGATGAGCACGGCCATGCCACCGACGATCCACGCGATCGCGGTGCCCCACGCGATGCCGTTGACGCCCCAGCCCAGGCCGATGGTTTGCGTCGGGTCGTCACCATAGCGCAGCCCGCCGAGGCCGACGCTCACGCAGACGTTGATCACGTTGACCAAGAGCATGGCGAGGAAGGGGCTACGCGTATCGCCCGCCGCGCGGAGCACAGCCCCGCCGGTGAACAGCACGCCACACATCGGGATGCCGACCGCGGTGATGCGGATATAGTCCGAGGCCATCTGCTGGGCCGAGCCCTCCAGCCCGAAGCCCGCGGCGATCCACGGCGCCGCGACAAAGACGGCGATGCCTGCAAACAACCCCGACCCAATGCCCAGCAAGACCGCCTGACCCGCGCCGGCGTTGGCCAGTCGTCGATGGCTCGCGCCCACAGCGCGCGAGACGATCGCCGCGGCACCGACGCCGGCCGCGGCCTGAAGGATCGTCATGAGCCAGACGAAGTAGCTGGCCACCGCGATCGCGTCGATGGCCTGGGCCGCCGCGTTTTCACCGGGCAGTCGGCCGGCGATGGCGATGTCCACCGTGCCGACCAGGAAGTTCAGAATCTGCTCCATCAACGGCCAGAGCGCGAGGATAAACACTTGTTTGGGCAGCGATAAACCGGCGAGTTTGCCGGTGAGTTGTTTTTGGCTGAGCTTGTTGGGCTTAGGCGTGGCGGGCGGTGCGGGGTCGCCGCTGCCCAGCAAGGCACCGCGCAGGCCGGGGATACCCAGGCGGCGTTTGCGATTGGTTTGGCCGGGGTCGTGTTGTGGCGGGTGCGCGTCAGGCATGGTGGGGCTGCGATGATAGCCCGGGCCGAGCAGACGATGATCTCAAAACTCTACAATGTTGCCACGATGACACGAACCCTCCAACTCGCCTTGCTCCAGCACGCCTGCCCGGTCGATGCGTCCAAAGCGGACAACCTCGCGACGTGCGAGCGGTTGATCCGTCAGGCGGCCAGCGACGGCGCGCAATTGATCGTGACGCAAGAGTTGTTTGCCGGGCACTACTTCTGTCAGGTTGAGGATGATGCGCAGTGCGATTTGGCCGAGCCGATCCCCGGGCCGACCAGTCAGCACATCGCCTCGCTTGCAGGCGAGTTGAATGTCACGATCAGCGCCTCACTTTTTGAGAAGCGCACGGCCGGCCTATACCACAACACCACCGTGACCTTCGGCGACCGCGGTGATCTCATCGGCAAGTACCGCAAGATGCACATCCCCGACGACCCTCGCTTCTACGAGAAGTACTACTTCACGCCCGGCGATCTGGGCTGGCAGACCTTCGCGATGCCGGCGGCCAAAGTCGGCACACTCGTGTGCTGGGACCAGTGGTTCCCAGAGGCCGCGCGACTCACCGCGCTCAAGGGTGCCCAGTTGCTGCTCTACCCCACCGCGATCGGCTATTACAACGATCCATCGCTCGGCGAACCGCTACAGGTCCGCGAGCAACAACGCATCGCCTGGCAGACCATGATGCAGAGCCACGCCATCGCCAATGGCGTGTTCGTCGCCGCGGCCAACCGCATCGGTACCGAAGACGACCTGACCTTCTGGGGCTCGTCCTTCATCTGCGGGCCAGATGGCAAGCTCATCGCCCAAGCCTCACCGGACAAAGAAGAAGTCCTCCACGCCGAGCTGGACCTCAGCAGGATCGAGCCGCAGCGCCGCGGCTGGCCGTTCCTGCGTGATCGGCGGATCGACGCGTACGACCCGCTACTCAAGCGATTGGACGACGCATGAAACCGCTGCTGTTTTTATTGCCCGCGTTCAGTGTGTACCTCGTTATCCGCGCGATGATGCACAAACGCATCGGCCGACGCAGGTGGTTCATCCACTACCTTTTCATGGCCGGGCTGATCTTCTGTATCTTCCTGTTCGAACTCTGGATGCAATTGCGCTAAACCACCATGCTCCAACCTCACCCCACGATTGATGCCATCGGCGCGATTGAGCGCCCCACCCAGAGCGCCAAGACGCTGGGCTATCGCATGCCCGCCGAGTTTGAGCCGGTCGAGTGCATCTGGGTTGTCCCGCCGCACAACGAAACGACCTGGCCCGGCTGTTTCGAGGCGGCGCAAGCCCAGCACGCCGACTGGGTCGATCAGATGCGGCCGTACGTCGAGGTCAAGACGCCCGGCTCACTGGGTATCGACACCAACGACTCATGGATCCGCGACTTCGGGCCGCTGTTCGTTGTCAATGAAAAAGACAAGACGCTCGCCGCGCATGATTTCCACTTCAACTCGTGGGGAACGAAGTACGACGAAGTGCGCCCGCTCGACGACGTCGTCCCCCAGCACATCGCGGCCAAGCTCGGTTTGCCGCTGTGGGTCCACGACTTCGTCCTCGAAGGCGGCAGCATCGACGTCAACGGCAAGGGCACGATCCTCACCACCCAGCAGTGCCTGTTCAACGCCAACCGCAACCCCTGGGCCACGCCTGAAGAAATTCAACAAACCCTGCACGAGGCGCTGGGCACCCGCCACATCATCTGGCTGCCCGGCGGGATCGCGGGCGATGACACCGATGGGCACATCGACGATGTCGCCCGTTTTGTTTCACCCGAGTGTGTCGTGGTCGTCGTCGCGCCAGAGGGACACGAGGACCACGTCACAACACAGCGCAATCTCGAAGCGCTCAAGCAAGCCAGGGATCAGGACGGCCAGCCGCTGCACATCGTTGGCCTGCCGACGCCCGAGCCGATCATTTACGACTTCCCCGAGTGGCCCAGCGTCGCGACGCCCGGCCCCGCGCCGGTGCCCGCCAGCTATGCGAACTTTTTGATCACCAATGACGCGGTGTTTGTGCCGGTATTTGATCAGGCGACGGACGATGTGGCCTGCGGGGTGTTGGAGAAGGTCTTGCCGGGCCGATCGATCGTGCCGGTCCGTGCGGAGTTCCTAGTGGTCGGGCTGGGGGCCCTGCATTGCCTGAGTATGCAGCAGCCGGCGGTTTAGGCTTTAGCCGGCGGGCTTGTCCCGCCGTTGGGTGCCGTGTGGAATTGATCGGCGGGACAAAGCCCGCCGGCTAACAACTCCGTCCCCCGCCGCGCTATAATCTGAATATGGCCACTCTCTTTCGCCGGGCGTTGTTGCTGATCGTTGTCGTGCTGCTCGCTTTGACGTGGAGTCACCGCGACAACAATGCCTTTGGCCAAGCCGATCCGGACCCCGTCACCGTCACGCCCGAAGAGTTGAACCCCGACGAGCCGACCGGACCGCGCGACAAGGTGCCCGCGTCCTCCGGTGCTGCGGCAGGTGGCTTGTCCGTCCCCTCCGGCGGACTCATCGCCATCATCGAGATCGATGGGCCGATCTTCTACGACAACCAACTCGACAGCATCAAGCGACGCACCGACCGAGCGATCAACGATGGTGCGGACCTGATCATCTTCGATCTCGACACGCCCGGTGGCCGGCTCGACCTCGCGCTGGACATCAGCGCTTACATCCGCACCCTGCCCAAACCGACCGTCGCATGGATCGACAACCAGGCGCTCTCGGCAGGCATCCTCATCGGCTCGGCCTGCGACGAACTGGTCATGTCCCGCGCTTCGCTCACCGGCGACTGCGCCCCAATCATCCCCGGCGAAAACCTCGCGCCCACCGAACGGGCCAAGGCCCTCTCGCCACTGCTCGCCGAGTTCCGCGCCAACGCCGCAGACAACTACAGCGGCTCGACCACCAGCGACTACGCGCTTTTCCACGCGATGTGCGCATTAGGCGTCGAGGTCTATCAGGTCAAACACAAGATCACCGGCGAGGTCCGTTTGGTCAGCCAAGCCGACTATGCCGTCATGGTCGATGGCCAGTCGCCTATCGATGCGGCGAAGATCGGCTCGAGCAGCACCAGCGCGATCAACGCCCCCAACGAACTTGAACAGGTCGGCAAGCCCATCGTCACCGTCACCGACGCCAGCGAGGTCGGCCAGTGGGAACTGGTCAAACAGATCCACGACGGCAGCACGCTGCTGACGATGAACGAAACCGAGGCGCTCGACGCCGGCCTGTCACGCCAAACGGTTTCAAGCGAATCCGACCTCAAAACACTCTACGGTGCCGGCAACGTGCAGCGCTACGAAGAGAC
>JARFRI010000131.1 GCA_029287335.1 Phycisphaera sp.
GCCGAGTTTGGTGACGCAGTCGACGACGTCGGCAGTGGTCGCGGTCTGGGGCAGTTCGACCTTGTGCGAGGTCATACCGATCGACTCGCAGCGTTTGCGCTTCATCTGCGTGTAGGTGATCGACGCGGGGTCGGCACCGACGAGGATCGTCGCTAGGCAAGGCGTCGTGCCGGTCTTGTCTTTGATGGCTTGGACACGCTGCGCCGCTGCGTCGAGCAGTTCCTTGGCGACGCGCTTGCCATCCATGAGCGTAGCGGTGGTAGTCATAGATGAATTATAGGGTTTGGGGGCTGGGGTATGGGGTTTGGGGAAATCCCAGAGAAACCTTCTATGATCTGTCCCCAGACCCGAAACCCCAGACCCCATACCCCACGACATGCCCGCAATCCTTCTTTCGATTGGTGATGAACTGACGCTCGGCCAGACGGTCGATACGAACGCCGCGTGGCTGTCCGCCAAGCTGTCGGGCCTGGGCATTGCCTGCTCCGAGCACCGGACGGTCTCGGACGACCTGGACCGTATCGCCCTGAACATCCAGCAGTGCGCCGCGTTGGCCGAGGTGCTCATTATCACCGGCGGGCTTGGGCCGACCGATGACGACCTGACCCGCCCCGCGCTGGCCAAGGCGATGGGCGTGGAACTGATCGAGGACCCGGCAAGCGTCGAGCACATCGCGGCTTATTTCCACGGCCGAGGCCGTGACATGCCCCTGCGCAACCGCGTCCAGGCCACGCACCCGATGACCAGCACGATGATCGAAAACACCTGCGGCACCGCCCCGGGGATCCGGGCGACGCTGGGGCAATGTGAGATCTTCGTCACCCCCGGCGTACCGCGCGAGATGTTCGCCATGTATCAGCGCGATATCGAGCCGGCGATCAAGGCCATGGCCAGCACCACGCGCACCATCCTCACCGCCAAGCTCAATAGCTTCGGCAGCGGCGAATCCGACATCGCTGAAAAACTCGGGCCTCTCATGGCGCGGGACCGCAACCCCGTCGTCGGGACAACCGTCTCCAACGGCTACGTCTCCGTACGCATCCGCAGCGAACACGATGACATCCGGAAGGCGCACGCCGAACTTGATCGAACGCTTGCGTTGGTCAAAGAAAAGGTCGGCCCGCTCGCGTTTGGCCAGGACGAAACGACCCTGCAAGAAGCGGTGATCGCGCTGCTCGTTGAGCAAGGCAAGACGATCGCCACCGCCGAGTCATGCACCGGCGGAATGATCGCGGGGATGCTTACCGATGTGGCGGGGTCCAGCGCGGCGGTGCTCGGCGGGTGGGTGACCTATGCCAACGCGATGAAAGTCGAACAACTCGGTGTGCCCTTGGCGTTGATCGAACAGCACGGCGCGGTGAGCCGAGAGGTCGTCGAAGCGATGGCCCAAGGCGCATTGGAACGCAGCGGCGCGGACTTCGCCCTCTCCACTTCTGGCATCGCGGGACCCGGCGGCGGCACCGCTGACAAACCCGTCGGCACCGTGTGGATCGGCATGGCCTGGCGCGAGGGCGAGACCACCCACATCGGTGCACGCCTGGCCCGGCTCGCAGGCGATCGCGAGAACATCCGAGACCGATCGGCCAAGTGTGCCCTGCAACTGCTCCGCCTCAAACTCATGGGCGAAGACCTCGATCAATTGAAGTGGGCGAGCAAGCCGTGATCCCTGCAATGCGATGCAAAGCGGCTATTGTTTCTACTCGCTTGCTGTCTTTTGCCGACTACGGAGTAGGCCAGACCAACCTAACGAACAAAAAAGAACCGTGAACCAAGACCCCAACCCTCAAACCTCAGACCCCACCGACATCCCCCCCGGCCGGATCGACATCCACAGCCACATCCTCCCGGGCATCGACGACGGCTGCACGACCGTTCTGGAATCACTCGAATCCGTGCGCGCACTGACAGCGCACGGCTACGTCGGCACGATCTGTACGCCTCACTGCTGGCCCAACAGCTACCCGCATATCACGCCGAAGCACATCAAGGCCTGGCGTGATGCACTCGCACAAGAGATTGAAAAAGCCGGGCTCGAGTACGCGCTCTGGACCGGTGGCGAGTTGCGCCTCTTCCCCAACGTGATCCAGTGGATGCAGGCCAACGGCGTGCCGACGCTGGCCGACTCGCGCTACGTGCGCTGTGATTTTTGGGAGCCGCGCTGGAAGGATTGGATCGATGAGGCGCTGGACTGGCTCTTGGCCGTGGGATACACACCGCTCCTTGCCCACCCCGAGCGCTCGCCGACGCGCGACGACTACGAAGACCACCTCGACCGCATCACCGCCAAGGGCGTGCTGTTGCAAGGCAACCTCCGCTGTTTCACCGGCGAGGAAGGCCACTACCCCGACCAGGCGGTCCGGCAATACATGAACGAAGGCCGATACACCCTACTCGCGCTGGACATGCACCGGCCCGAAGCGCTGCAAGGCCGACTCGACGGCATCGCGATCGCGTCCGAAGAGTTCGGCGAAGAAAAGATCAACGCGATGATCGATGATGAAGTGCGGCGATTGATCTTTGGATAGCGTGATTAGATGTCGGGTGGCCGGGGTCGAGTCCGCGAGCCCCCGGAACGAATCTCGATGGATGCATCAAAGACAATTCGTTCCGGGGGGCCTCCACCCCAGCC
>JARFRI010000162.1 GCA_029287335.1 Phycisphaera sp.
GGTGAACTGGTTGGGCACGCTGACGTTCAGCATGTTGGCGTCCGGGTCGTAGGCCAATGGCGCGCTGCCATCAAACCACATGGCAAACTTCTGCTGGCCCAGGCTCTCGCGCAGTGCGTTGGTGATCCGGGAATCAATATCGATAGCGTGGGCGATCGTGGTCACGAGCAATCCTGGTCGGTACATTGGCTGACGCCAAGGGTCGTAAGGTTGTGGGGCAGAGCTCGATCGCTCTGACCGGTACGTCTGGGTGGGTCCGTCCGGTTGACCTCGAGTCAGTCGAAGAGAAGGGCATGAAACAGATGCGCCCGATCGACCAAGAGGTTTGTTGGCTGTCCGTAGCCGACACGAAAGAAGATAGAGTCTTTTGCGCGAGATTCAAGTGCGCTTTTAAGTCGCGCGGGTACTTGACACGCACAAAACGCGGCTGGCGATATCGCCAAGGCATTAAAAAAAATTTATCCACCGCTCACACACGTTCGACTGTTGTGGAAAACAAGTGTGCAGCTTTTTTCTTTGCAAAATAAGGTGAAAGCAGTAGTGCAAAGCGGTACTACGAAAGGTGCAAACCACTTTGCATTAACACAACGGCGCAGGCCTAGTGCGTTGCGTAGCGCACTACACAACAGCTAGCGCATGATGTTGTAAACACTCAGCGCGGGATGACGTAAGCGATCTTGCGTGTCGATGCGCGGAAGCCCATGCCCGTGTACAAACGCACCGCCGGGTCGTTGCGATCATCCACCGCGAGGTACAAGCGCGTGCCATGGACGCGCGCTGATTCGGACACCGCGTATTGCAACAGCGCCTTGCCGATGCCTTGGCCGCGGTAAGGCTTGGCGACGCCGAGGTAAACCAGTTCCATGCCATTGCCCTGCGCGACTTCCGCCAGCAGCAACACGGCAATGGGCTGGCCCGCTTCATCTAAGTAGACCAGCCAGTCGCGTGGGTCGAATCGGCCCGTGCCTTTGTGCCCCGAGATGATCTGATCGATCGGCCGCATGCCGACCAGCCCCGGGCAGTCGAGCGTGTCGATGTAGCTTGCTTCGATCGCGCGGGCGAAGTCGGCGTGCGTCGCCTCGCTGTAGGTCAGGATCGTGGGGTGATCGCAGCCGCCTAGCGCCGTGGGCCGAGGCACACGGTGCTCGCCCGGCTCAATCACCCGCTGCATATAAATCAATTTGGCAAGCCGAGTTAGACCCGCTCGCTCAAGCACCTGCCCCTCCACCACCTGCCCCGGATCGATCAGCGACTGGATCACGCTCACGCCCTGGTTGCCCGGCCCATCACACACCGCTTTAATCAGCCCCACCACCGCTGTGGTATCCAACCAGCCTGTCGCCTGACCCACAAAAAGCATCGCGGTCGACCCGTGATTGGGCACTAAAAGCACGCTGCCGAGCATCCGGCCGCCCGCCCCGCCCTCGGCAGCGACCCAAAGCGTGCTCAGGTCAAGGCCCTGCTCCGCAGCAAACAACTCGAAGTGGTCCACCGCGGCATCATTCTCCCGTGGCCGACCGATCAGCAGCAGCGCCAACGCCGAGCGACGCCGATCATCAGGCACCGGCCCGAGGTAAAGCCCACCCCCCTCAGGCGGCGTATCGGGGTGTAAATTAGTCACACTGGCCATGATCGGTAGGCGAATCGGGGGAAAAGGAAGGTCATCGGGTCAAAAAATCCGGGCAAACCCTGCCCAGCCAAGCTGTTAGGCATTGACCCGAACGTCGCTCGCCATACAATAGTAGTCTCGCTCGGCCCGTGCCGCGCGATCGCTCAACCCCTGATTCGAGGTGACGATGAAGCGTTTGCTCCCGGCCGTGCTGTGTGCCGTAACCCTCTGTGCCGCCCCCGTTCTCGCTCCCGCGTTCGCGCAGGACGCAGATGCCCCGACGGACGTCACCCCCCAGCCCGATGCCGTCACACAAGACTGGTCCTTCGACTTCGAGTACACCACCCCCGAAACCATCGCCATTGAGAACCCCGATGGCTCGATCCAGTGGTACTGGTACATGACCTACAAGGTCACCAACTTCGAAGCCGACGAACTCTTCTTCGACCCACGCATCGTCATCCACTCCGACAACGGCGAAATCGTCACCGCCAACCTCGGCATCGACGCCACCGTCTTCAAAGAGGTCCGTAACCTCCTCGAAAACCCGCTGCTGCGTGCCCCCGTCGAGATGCCCGGCCGAGTCTTCAAGGGTAAGGACTACGCCCGACAGTCCGCCATCATCTGGAAAGTGTCTGACGAAGATATCGACAACTTCAAAGTCTTTGTCGGCGGGATCTACGGCGAAACCAAATTCGTCACCGACCCCTCCACCGGCGAGCCCATCATGGTCCCCGTCATCGACGCGCTCACCGGCGAACCGGTCAAGGGTGCCGACGGCCAACCCCTCATGCAACCCCTGCAACTCAAACGCACCCGCATGATGCACTACAAAACTCCAGGCACCACCGAGTCCCAACAGGACCCATCCATCCAACTCGTCGAAGAGAAGGACGTCCTGCGCTAAACACCAAGCCGCTTGCGGCTTAGCACACACAACCAAACAAGACCGCCGAGCAACGTCTCGGCGGTTTTCTTATTAGCCAAACGACTTGGTACGATCAATCCATGAACTACCCCACCGTCATCCACGAACGCGTCGCGCAGTGCCAGCAAGGCGAAAACCCCAAGACGATCGCCCGCATGAAGTCCGGCTGGGCGGTCATTGGTGATACGCAGTTCCTCAAGGGCTACTGCCTGCTGCTACCCGACCCGGTCGTTGCCGACCTCAACGCCTTCACCGGCGATCAGCACCTGGCCTTCCTCGACGACATGGTCACGCTGGGCCAGGCGGTCCTGAACGTGACCGGCGCGGTACGCATCAATTATGAGATGCTCGGCAACCTCGAGCCCGCCCTGCACGCCCACCTGTTCCCACGCTACGACGATGAGCCCGAAGACCTCCGCGTC
>JARFRI010000267.1 GCA_029287335.1 Phycisphaera sp.
TCAACCTGGCGGCACAGGGCTACCTGCAAGACGACCTGATTCGTCCCAAGGTCCAGGCAACTGCCGATCTGTGCCAGCAGATTCATCATGGCCTGGCCACCGAAGAAGTGGTGGATCGCTTCAAACGCACATCCGAGGTCGGCGACGCGATCTTCGTGTGTGTTGACTGCATCCAGACCCGTGGCCGCATCTTTGAAGCGGTCAAGGATAAATGCCGTTTCTTCGTGGATGGAAGGATGGCCGCGGAGGTCGTCCGGGTGCTTGCTTGCTCAGCGAACCGCCCCGAAGGCGGGTGGACCCATTACCCCACCACAGTATTTGCCCCAGAGGAATCCTTCCGGGGCAGTTGCACCGCCAAGAGCACGATCTTCACCGCCAACATCGCGGCGGGGCTCATGATCGAACAGTTCAGCCGTCACTTGCGACGACTGCCGATTGATCACGATGTTCAACTCAACCTGCTCTCAATGGAGCTCAACGTTAACGAACCGGCCACAAGCTCATAGCACTTCTCTTTTTATTCTCCCGCGGCCGTTCATCCGGCCGCGGGTTTGTTCGACCACCGCCAGCGTGAGCTCTATCGATTTGTATCACGCCCGTGTGCTGCCGCAGTGCTTGCAGTATCGCCCGCCGCGTTGTGATCGGTCGCAGACCGGGCAGTTTGAACCCATGGCTTCGCTGCGCCCCGGGCTCACGAGCAGGATCATCAATGCCGCGAGGATTGTGATCGCTGTCCCTGTCAGAAACTCTTCACGAAACGTCTGGGCCCAGCTAATCACACCCGACTGAACGAGCCAAGCGGTGATCAAGACAAGATTGGCCAGAAAGATGACGCCGCCCACCAGGGCGAGCACGATGGTTTTGCGTAGTCGTAAACTCAGCATCAGGGGTCTCCTTGTGTAAGAGGGAACCCCTCCAGCCTAGCGCGAACCTTCCGGGGGCGCAAGACCCTTTCACCCGAAACCTTTATTAAGCTGCGGGTCTCGTGACCTGTCATGACCTTCGCGACCATGCCCGACCCGGCCTGGCTGATGCCCGGCAGCGGTTATCTGATCGATTTTCTGATCGCGCTTGTTTTCTTTACCGCTCTGGCCTTCGCCGTGCTTGGGCGTCGGCTGGGCCACGCACGGGCCGGAGCGGCTGCCTCTGCGGCGCTGGGCTTCGCTCTGGCTCTGGGCCTGGCCGCCTGGGAGGTTAACACCGGTTGGCGCATCAGCGACATCGGACCCATCGCCGCGGGCTTTGGCTTGATCGTGATCGCTCTGGTGATCTACCACGCCATGAAGAAGATCGGCGGGCAATGGGCTGGCGTGCTGATCGCCCTGGGCTCCGCCTCGCTGATCGGCCAGGTACTTAGCCTGCCCGGCCTGTCGAATCTTCTGCACGGGGTCGTGCTGCCACTTGTTGGCATCGGCCTGTTAGCCGCGGGCATGATGCGCCTGTCGCATCATCATCAAACACCGTATCCGAACGTCTCGCCATCGAATGCCATAACGCCCGCACCCATCGCTGTCCCTGCCCCAAACGATCTGGAAGAGGTTCGGGATTCACAAGAGCAGGTCCACGCGATCGATGATGTCCACCGCCTGGCCGATCGGATAGAACGCACGCTCAGCGATACGGACCGCTACGGCCGCGCGCTGCCCGCTCACCCGGACCTAGCCCGTTTGATCCGCCAGCAAGTTGATGCGGTGCTCCCCGCGACTCAGCAGATCACCCGCCAGTTGGCTGAGCTTCGAGCCCACACCGAGCTGGTGCGGCGCGGGCATCTGGCCAAGATCCGCCGGCTCGCGCCCGTGGTCCCGAAACTTGATCCCACTGCTGCGCGCCTCGCATCGAAGCGGCTGCGTGACCTCTACGACGAGGCCAGCCTTGGCCAACGTCTTGAACGCTTGGACCAGGCCGCCGCCGCGACTGAGCAACGTATCACGCAGACAATCACATCGGTCCGCCAGTCGCTGGACGCGGCCCGGTACCACGAGGCCGCGTCAGCCCTGCGTCGTGCCGAACTCCTCGGTCGTCAGGCCAAGAAACTCATCGCTCAGATCGACAAGCAGCAGAAGCGGGTGCTCGCCCTAGCGATTGATGCGGCCAAACAATCCAAGGAGCAGGAGGCCTCCGCGTGACCCGGCCGTATGCCCCGGCCACTGATTACAAACCCGACTGGGGGCCGCTCTATCGATCCCGCGGCGAGGCCGATGTCGCCGACGCTCTATCTCGGCTTGGAATCAACTATGTCTACGAACCCCGGCTGGAGTTGTCCGGGTTCGATCCGTCACACGTCGAGTACGCGAGGCCCGATTTCATGCTCTCGATCAATCGGCCTGTTGTCATCGAATACGCCGGGATGCTGGACCAACCGGATTATCACGCACGCCATCAGGCGAAAGCCGATCTCTACGCCGCGAACGGGATCGATCTGATCGAGATCAAACCCGACGACCTACTCGATCCGGACTGGGAGCGGTCACTACTTGAACAGATTATCCAGTCCTGCATGTAATCGTTCGTTTTCAAATCACCTGATCTGTAACTGCTGTGAAACGTTGTTGTATCGCCCCTGGGATACAACTATTTCACCGCCAACTTCCTGGCGGCATGAAAGGATGGTGCCCGATGGATCATAAATGCGATTTCAACTTCTTTGGTTCCTTCGTACTTGCTAACACTGAATCGATCGAGTCTTCGACCCACCGATCGATCGACTTCGTTCTAACGGCTTTCAGTGTGGTCTTGCCGCTGATGGCCTGCTTTGCTGCCCTGGTCCTGATGGTGATCCTGATCATCTTGGGGGCACAGGTTGTCATGCACCTGATTGATGAAGCAGAGGCACGCCTGGGTATCCAGATCAAAGCACTGCTGAAGCGTCTGCGACGTTGGCTTCACAAGAAGAAGTGGGTGGGCCAACGCAAACAACCGACCTTGAGGCTCAAGCGTTACAGAAAAAGGTTGGGCACTCTGAACGATATGCTGCGGGAGCCCGGCGATAAGCAGGATGATGCGGTTGATCCGCCGCCGGCTGGATACCGCTGGCCGCGATCTTCCAGCAACTACTGACCTGTTTGGACAATCACTTGCTAGCTGGGATAGGTACCTCTTGATATGACATGGGTGGTCGACTGGGCGGTGTTGATCAATAATCAAGCCAAGTGTTGAGTTTCACCTTTTGTTGCGACCCTGCCCCGAGCTTCCCGATGACGGCCTTACATTTAGTAACCGACTCGGCATTGGTCGCCACACAGATGGTTTGATCAAAATGTTCTGCTGCTTTGGTTAGATTTGTCTGTATATCTGAAAGTCCGGTTTCAATTTCGATCGCGATTCGGTGTGACTCGTTTGATGCCACGAGATCGATGCGGCCGTTGCCTTCAACCTGTACTTCTCGCTGAATCCTGTACCCGTCATGCTGCATCGCTTTTGCAACACGATCGATCCAGTAGCGGTGTTCGATGCCACCGCTACCCGATGACACCACTTCGATGCCGTTGGTTTGGCAGGTCTGCCGGCCGCGTGGTGTGAGTTCGAGCAGCACGACGTTGCCGCTACGCGTGGGCAGCCGGACGGGGCGTGCCAGGTCGGCCTCCACCACACGCGTACGCAGGGCATGGCCCTTGCGTCGAGAGAGATGAAGTCTTTCGTACCGATTAACCGTCGTGGACAGGGGGTGACGGATCAGGTCGGCCAGGAAACGATGGATCTCCGAATCGAAAACTTGACGATCTTGATCCGTTGGTGGGTGGGCGCTGGATGAATATGTTGATTCATCCTCTGGATTGGATTGCGACGGTTCATGCGATGGCTGCTCTGCTTTTATATTTGTCTTGGAGATATCGGATAGAACATGTGATGCCAAAGGATTTGCTTGAATGGTCTTATTCTTTTCCGGTGGTGGAACCGGTGAAAGCTCGGGCTTATCGACCGGACTCGGCTGCATAGACGCGGAATCGGTGGGACTGCCTTGACGCATCAGTTGTACGATCTCGTCCTCAATGCTCGGCGGTGACGCTGAGTTGCTCACAGCTTGCTGGCGGACTTGCTCATCGGTGATGTGGTCTTGTTCGGTTGGGGCGGGCACGCGGATCAGGAAGGGCTCGGGGTGTCCATCGGGTACGCGGGCAATGGCGTGTCCGATCGGCAATGTGCTGACGGCTTGCCGCTGGGTGTCGTCGAGATTGATGGCTCCGGCGATGGCCTGGATATCTGATCGTGTTTTTTGATTCATCGCGAAGATGGTGCCGGTGTTGGCGAAGACGGTTTTGGATAGAAGCGATGCCTGTTGATCGACGACGATGTAACCGACGCCGTAGGCACGGGCCATGCGCAGGCTCTGTTCGAGGACGCTTTCCTGGGCCGAGCTGTTCTCCCCGGACTTGAAGAGGTGGTGGGCTTCCTCATGGATCCAGACACGTTCGAGGTGTTTGCGTTCGCCTCGGTGCAGCAGGTAGCGGTAGAGCCAGAGCGTAACGCCTTCAGCGAAGATGCTTCGGTCGGCCGAGCCGGCCAGGCCGTCGAGCTCAAGCACATGGTGGTGTTCGAGCAGGGTGAGCAGGTCGGCGTTGGTCTGTGTGTCGATCATGCGCCCGAAGCCGCCATAGGTCATGGCCCGAAGGATGCGGTCGGCGGAGGACTTCCACATTGCGGCCCGGCCGGTGAGCTTGGTGCTGTCCAGCCAATCGAGCAGGTCTGGTATGGTCGGCCATCTCTCTTGTTGATTTGTGCCCACACCCACGCGGTCGTAGAGAGCGAGGATGCCGCGGTGCAGCAGGCTGATAACGCCGTCGCCGCCGAGCAGGGCGCGGCAGATGACATCGACGATGAGCTTGGCGTAGAGGACCGGGTCGGTGCCGGGCGGCGGGATGAGCGGGTTCCAGAAAAGGGGCGCGAGGTCTCGGCCGGGCGTGCGGACCCGAAGCTGGCCCGGTGGGACATCGTGCAGCAGGTCGCGGTAAGAACGCTTCCAGTCGAACGCGGTCACGATGACCCCGCGTGACATCAGGCCGCGAGCGAGGTGGAGGGTGAGGGTTGACTTGCCCGAGCCAGAGCGACCGCAGACCAGGGCGTGTTCTTTGATGCGGTCCAGCTCGAGGTTGAAGCCGCAGTAACGCTTGTCGGCGTAGAGGACCTCGCCGACGGGGAGGCCGTCGCGTTCGGCCCATTCATTGTTGGGCGGCGGGAATGGCGAGCGGTCGTGCTCGAAGCTCAGGCCCAGGTGTTTGGCGGCGAGCATTTCAAGGGTGTGTTCGATCTGGGATCGAGCGGCGGGGTCGTGCTCGGCTCGGTACGCGGCCCAGAGACGACGTGTCTGTAGCGGAACGAGCGGAGCCAGACGTCGGCAGAGCTCCGCGACGCGGTCATGCATGGGGATCACCACCGGTGAAGGTGCCAGGCTGATAGGTCGCGTCGTTGAGTAGGTCGTATTGTCGCCAGGCTGAAAGGTAGCCCTGCCAGTGTTCGGGAAGTCGTTGGCGGAGCGTGCTGATGTCTTTCCAGGCCGAGAGCCGCTCGGCTCGTTGTTGAGCGTCGATGCCCTGAAGGAGGGTCACCCCCTCGGGATCAGGCAGATGGCCAAACCGGTCCTGCGGGTCCAACCACTGCTTACGGACGGTGCGGAACTGCATCTTGGCTTGTTCGAGTTCTTCGACGTGGCGGTGGTAGATCGCCAGACGATCTCGGATCTGACGCAGGACATCGCCCATCGCGAAGCTGCTGACGCTCATGCGGTCTTCGAGCATGCCTGCGGCTGGGTCGGCGGCATTGTTCGAGTGCCAGACGCCATCTAGAAGTTGCTCAATACCCTGCCGGCGTGGCAGTTCATGGGTCTCTTCGGAGGGCGGGGTGTAGACGGTGTGATTCAAGATGTAACGCGTTGCCGTTGAGCCGTCGAGAAGTGTGGGGTAGCGGCCCCCCGGTGCCACCGATGGTTGGGGCAGTTCGGTCGGGCTCATATCCGGAGGTCGTGTTTGTTGTTCCGCCATCGTGGTTACCAAGGGGTGCTACCTGGCGGTGGTAATCGGCACACCTATTTAAATGTTGCGGTTGGCTGATGAAGGCGTTTTACGTTCCCGGGTAGGGCGATTTATGTTCCGACCCCTCGTAGATCGCTGTAAACGCGGTGTATTTGTGTTCCGGGGACTCGATTCATTTCATGCCTGTGGCGATTCGTATCCGCCTTTGATCGCATGACTTATGAATGGCCGACTGATTCAGATCCGGCTGAAGGGTATAAGAAAATAAAAAAGGAATCAGTACCAACGCTTATCAGCTCTGCTTCACCACATCTGCCAGCCAACTGACAGTCTATCTATCGACGACTCAGTCAAAGTCACGTACCAACAACTCATGCTTACCCTTCTACTCACCGCTCAGTAACAGACAATCCTCAAACCACGATCCAAGACCTCCATCAACAGTATCAAATTAAAGAGCCGCGTTCCGCGTCCAACTTAAAGATTCAACTGCTTCGCAGTTGATCTTAAACCGACACGCTTCGCGTGCCGAAATAGTGCTCCGCACATTAGCGGATCGCTACCGCGATCCACACCACCTACAACAAGCGGCGTCGGCTGACGCAGGCCGCCTATCGTAAAAGTTGCCCCTACGGAGCAACCTTTATCGAACGGCCCGCTCCAACGCCTACGCCGGAGGACCGCCGGGTTCGCTCGCCCATGGGCGAACCCCTCGAAGGGGCCCGGAGGAAAAAAATGAAAAAAACAATCTATGTCTACGACACAATCGACCAACTGCTCCGCGAGTATCACTTGCTTCCGCCGTCGGCAATCATCGACCTTCGTCAGAAGGTCGACTCTACCATCTACATGGCCCCGTTCGACAGGATCGAACAGGTCATCTATCGCCCCGGATGGGGCGTGGTCGGGTTTCTCCCGACCATCCCGCCAGAAGGCGGGTCGGGGGCAGAGCCCCCTCCTTTTGCCCGGCCGCACCTACGCCGCGGCCGGGGCCATCATCTCAAGGCCTTAGGCCCGAGAGCCACCTGGCCAGATGGCTGGCGTTGGTCAACGCAGACTCGCCAATCGTAAAGGTGGCCCCGATCGCGGGAGCAACCTTTATCGAGCGGTCCGCTCGCTGCCCACGCCAAAGACCAACCGGCGGGTTCGCTAGCCTGACGGGCGAACCCCCTCCTAGAGGGGCCTAACCGGAGGTCAAAAATGAAAAACAAACAACTAAACATCAACGACAACATCGAGTCATACATCGCAGAGTACGAAGCCATCCCTGAACGACCCACGCTCCGGGTCCGTCAGCCGCGAAGCCAGCCCAAAGGCGGGCTACCACTCGCCGAGCTGGAACGCATCGGGGCCTGCCGACACTGGGGGGTCGTGGGGCTTCTACCTACACATGAACCAGACGACTTCGACCCGCCGCTTCCACGGCCGGAGGTTGATGCATTCAGGGGGTAGCTCCCCTCGCATCTTTTTATCCATGGGTGTCCCATCGTGCCCCGGCTTGACTGCGTCTGCACAAGCCGGACACGGCAGGAGAAACACCCATGGCATGGACAAGACTGATGCACACCCGTAACACACC
>JARFRI010000295.1 GCA_029287335.1 Phycisphaera sp.
GACATCGCCCGCGGTGGCCAATACATCCAGCGTCGGGCCGGTCTGCTTGAGCAGCGTCACGTCGAACGTGCCCCCGCCCAGGTCGTAGACGACCGTGTGCCGGGTGTCGGTGTCCGACGCGAGGCGGTCCAGCGCTTCGTCCGCGTTTTTCGCTTGTCGCTGGGCGCTGAGGTAAGCACTAGCCAGCGCCGCGGCCGTGGGCTCGTTAATGATGTCGATGACCTTCAGCCCCGCGAGCTCGCCAGCGGTGACGGTCGCTTGCCGACGGGCCTCGTCGAAGTAGGCGGGCACGGTGATCACCGCGCCATCGATCGGGCCGATCTGCTGCTCGGCGTCCTGCTTGAGCTTGCGCAGGATCAGCGAGCTGGCGGCGATGGGGCTGACCGACTGGCCGTGCATCTCGTCGTGATGGTCTGCGTCGCCGAGGTATCGCTTGGGGTGCTGGATCACATGCTCGGGCGTATCCATCAAGGCGCGCACCGCATGCTTGCCGACCACGACATCCTCCGCCGACTCAAAACAAACCACCGATGGCGTGGTGAGATCGCCCTCCGAGTTGGGGATAATCTGCGCATCGCCATCGTCTGTCAGACGGGCGATCAGTGAGAAGGTTGTGCCGAGATCAATTCCAACAAGCGTCATGGCGTTCCGGAAAATAGAGGTGAAAGCATTGCCGCGATTATAACCCGCCATAGTCGGGTGTATAGCCTCGCGTGATCCTTGCCCCACCGATCACAGAACCGCCTGCAAACAGCTAAGATCGCAGCCAAACCGACATCCCCCGCAACGAAAGGCCCCGCATGTTACGCAACGCCCTTGCCATCCTTGCCCTGCTTACCGCCATTGCCCTGCCACCAGCGGCCGTCGCGCAGGACCAGACCCCGCCGATCAAGATCGCCTGCGTCGGCGACTCCATCACCTTCGGTGCCGCCATCAAAGACCGTAAACAAAACTGCTACCCCGCCCAGCTCCAAGGCTTGCTCGGTGAAACCTATGACGTCCATAACTTCGGCGTCAACGGCGCGACCCTGCTCAAAAAGGGCGACAAGCCCTACTGGAAACTCAAAGCCTTCCAAGCCGCGCAAGACCTCCAGCCCGACATCGTCATCATCAAGCTCGGCACCAACGACACCAAACCCCAGAACTGGAAACACAAAGACGACTACAAGCCCGACTACATCGAGATGATCCAAACCTTTCAGAAACTCGACAGCAAGCCGAAGATCTACCTCTGCTACCCCGCGCCGGTCGTCGGCGAGCAATGGGGGATCAGCGACAAAACCGTGCGCGAAGAAGTGATCCCGCTCGTCGATGCGATCGCCAAGGAAACCAAGCGACCGATCATCGATCTGTACGCGCCGCTCAAGGACAAGCCCGAGTTGCTGCCCGACAAGGTCCACCCCAACGCGGAGGGTGCCGGCGTGATTGCCAAGACCATCGCCGAGGTGCTCACTGCCAAAACAGCGGCGAAGACCAAATAAGGCAATCGCAATTGCTGGGTGGCCGGGGTCGAGTCCGCGAGCCCCCGGAACAAACTCCTCTATCGTGTATCAACGGCAGTTCGTTCCGGGGGGTCGCAGAGCCTCCACCCCGGCCACCCGATGAAGACAAGCAACCGCTACTTCGCGGATGCACCTAAACTATGAGTCTCATGCAAACAACCGTAATGACAACAGCAGGCCCGGCGATGTGGCCAGCGATCCAGGCGATCGCCTGGCGGGAATGGGTTCGATTTTTCCGACAGCGCAGCCGAGTGATCGGGGCGCTGGCGACGCCGGTGCTGTTCTGGGTGCTGCTGGGCTTTGGGGCCGACCGTGTGTTTACCGCCGAAGGCGCTGAGGGCGTGGGCTACCGCGAGTATTTCTTCCCCGGTGCGCTGGTGATGATCCTGCTGTTCACCGCGATCTTCTCGACCATCACCGTGATCGACGACCGCAACGAAGGCTTCCTCCAAGGCGTGCTCGTCAGCCCGGCTTCGCGCTCGGCGATCGTGCTGGGCAAGGTCCTCGGCGGCGGTGGGATCGCGCTGGTCCAAGGCGTCCTCTTCCTCGTGTTCTACCCCCTGGTCGGCGGCTGGCCAGGCACGCTCGAGTTGATTGGCGCGGTCGTGGTGATGGCGGCTCTGGCCATCGCGCTGACCGGCATGGGGCTGGTCCTGGCTTGGCGCATGGACTCGACGGCCGGTTACCACGCGATGATGAACATCCTGCTCATGCCCATGTGGTTCCTCTCCGGCGCGGTCTTTCCCGCTGCTACCGCGCCGATCTGGATGAAGAGCGTCATGGCCATCAACCCCCTGACCTATGGCCATCAGCTGCTCTCCGGCCTGCTATTGGGAACCAACGCGCCCGACACCCTCGTCCCCACTTGGGCCGCGGCACTGATCCTCGTCGGCTTTGCGGCTGCCATGGTTGCGTGGGTCACGCGGTTGGCCAGCAAACCGGCCTAAACTACACGTATGAACAAGGCCCTTTTCAACCTGCCGGTACTGACGGCCGCGGCTTTTTCGCTGGCGGCGACCGTGGTCCTTGTCGCGGTGGTCTTCGCGGAGAAACCCGAGCCGCCGACCTTGCTATTGGATGAGCCATGGGATGTGCCCGCCTTCGAGGTCGTCGAACACAACGGCCAAACCGTCACCCGCCAGAGCATGCTCGGCAAGGTCTGGGTCTGCGATTTTTTCCTGTCGCGATGCAACGGGATCTGCCCGCTCATGAGCCGAACCATGGCCGACTTGGCGAATGACCTGGCCCAAGACCCCGCGCTCGACGACGTCATGCTCGTGAGCTTCAGCCTGGACCCCGAGCATGACACCCTCGAAGCGCTGAACATCTACCGCAATCAAAACATGGGCTACTGGAGCCGAGGCATTGAGCAACGCGAAGCGGATCTCAATCGCCGGTGGATGCACGCCCGTGCTCAAGAGCAGGAGCCGTTCTGGGAGCTGGTGCGCGATGGCTTTAAGCTATACGTGGGCCCGAGCGAAAACGATCCAAAGACACCCATCGCCCACAGCGGCAAGCTCGTCCTGATCGACAAGCAAGGCCGAATCAGCGGCTACTACGAGGGGACGAACGCGACGGAGATCCCCGCCCTGGTCGCCGATGTCCGCCGACTGGTCAACGAATCAAAATGATCGATACGAATGCCCAGCGCGACCAACCCCAACCAATTTGACCCGCCGACGGCAGATCAGCTCGCCAACCATCTGCAGCAGCACCCCGCGATGCAGGTCGGCATGCTGCAGCAGCGCGGACCGTTGTTGATGATTGTCGCGGTCGCCGGCCTAGCGCTGTTGATGATGGGCCAGCCCGGCTTTGCGATCCTGCCGTTGCTCGCACTACTCGCGCTGATGGCATACCTGTCAGGCCAAGCGCGGTCGGCGGCGGAGCTACAAGCCCGCGCGGTGCGTGCGTGGGAGCTGGCGATGATTCGGCGGTACCGCGAAGCACTGGGCCAGGCCTGGGAACTGCTGCCCGCCTGTCGGACCAAGCCGGAGCTGCACGGCCGAGCCGTCACGGTCATCGCGCACGTCCTTGGCGAACTGGGTCGCGACGAGGCGGCGGAGGTCGCGTACGTCTATTTGATGGATCGCCTGCCGCCGGACCACCCGCTGTCGCTTCGGCTGAAGCTACAGCGTGCGACAACCGCGCTGACCAACGGCCGACTGGCCGACGGCGACGACATCCTGCGCAAGCTGCGTGGCCAGGCCGACACCGGTAGCGACCCCAACCTTGCCGCGGGCTTCTGCTTAGCACGGCTGGTTCAGGATGTACAAACCGGTCACTACGCCGACGCGATTGCCCAGGCCGAGGGCACCGCCGAGGCGCTGGTCCCGATGGGCATCGACCTCACCTTCACTCCATCCCCCCACATCGCCAACCCGATCCGAAGCCCCGAGGACATCGAAAGGCTGGCCGCACCCGATCCCTGGCAGGGCACGGAGTTCCTGTCCGACACCCTCGAGAAGGTACGCGACGCCCTGTCCGCCGACACCGCGCTGATCGGTTTCTGCGGCTCGCCCTGGACCCTGGCCACCTACCTCGTCG
>JARFRI010000297.1 GCA_029287335.1 Phycisphaera sp.
CTTCAACGTCCTGCTCCTGGACGAACCGACCAACGACCTGGACGTTAAGACGATCCGCGCGTTGGAAGAGGCGCTCGAGGGCTTTGCGGGCTGCGCGGTGATCATCAGCCACGACCGCTGGTTTCTGGACCGCATGGCAACGCACATCCTTGCGTTTGAAGGCGATTCGACCGTGCGCTACTTCGAAGGCAACTACCAGGCCTACGAGGCCGCGCGCAAAGCAAGAATGGGCATCGATGCCGACCAACCCCACCGCGTGAAGTACCGCAAGCTGACGCGGGGGTAATCGCCACAGTTTAGCGGGCGACGCGCAGCGTCCCGTTTTGGTTTGAAAATATTCGCGCCGAACGCTGCGCGTCACCCGCTACACGTAAAGGCAATGAGATGGCAGGCAACAACCCAATCCTCGGCGGCGGCGGGCTGCACCATGTTGCAGTGCGCACGCATGACCTTGATGCATCGGTGACGTTTTATACCGACGTCTTAGGCATGAAAGTCGTCACCGCGTTTTCACCCGACGTGCGATCATTTGTGCATCTGGACACGGGCGACGGTTCGATCCTTGAGTTGATGCAGGACGACAAGCCGATCGAGCCAGCGGCAGAGCGCGGGGTACACTGGCACCTGTGCTTTGGTACGACACGGATCGAAGAGGCGATGAAGGTGATTGAAGCGGCGGGGATGAAGGTGACCGTGCCGGTCAAGGCGGTGACGCTGACGAACACGGCCACGAACCCGCCCAGCCCGATGCCGGTGAAAGTCGCGTTCTTTATTGGGCCATCGGGAGAATTGGTCGAGCTTTTCCAGAACGAGCCCGTTTAAACGAAACCACATCATCGACGAAAGAGACCAAGATGAGCGACTACCAAGATAACTTTGCAGATGGCTTGTCAACACCCGCATCTAGCCAGGCACCTCGGCCGAGTTGGTTCAAGCGGAACTGGTTGTGGTTTATCCCAACGATCATCCTGCTGCCGATTTTCTGCTGCTGTGGCGGTGGCGGCGCGTTGATCTGGTTTAGCCTGGGCAAGGTCCTGGACATCGCGCCTTACAAAGACAGCGTTGCATTGATTGAGCAGGACAGCGCGGTTCAAAACGCGCTGGGCACGCCGATTGTCGCGCCTGAGGGCTTCACCGACCTGATCACGATGATGCAAAACGGCGGGCGGTTTGATTTCAATCAAATCAACAGCCAGATGCAGTTTGATGCTGAGATCCCGGTGAGTGGTCCCAATGGTACCGGCAAGTTGTTCATCGAAGCAGAGAGTGCCGACGGGGTAACTTGGACCTATACGGTCCGTGAGGTACACATCGATCAAACCGGCGAGGTGATCGATCTGTTGCCCGCGGGCAGTCGTGCGCCCGATGCGGACACGCCCGACGATACGAGCGAGGCGTTACCCGTCGAGAACCCCGAGCAGCCATAGATGACCAAGCTCAGCGTCAACGTGAATAAGATCGCGCTGTTGCGCAACCAGCGCGAGGTCGGTGTCCCTTCAGTACTGGGGCTGTCTGTCGTTGCGCTGCAGGCCGGGGCACACGGGATCACGGTCCACCCTCGGCCCGACGCTCGGCATATTCGGCCAGGCGATGTTGAAGAACTCAGCGCGTTGCTTGCTTCGACGGAGTGGGCCGATCGCGAGTTCAACATCGAGGGCAACCCGCTTGATTTTGGGGGCGGGCATCTGATGCCGATCCTGCGCAGGGTAAAGCCGACCCAGGCGACGCTGGTGCCCGACGACCCGGCACAGAACACGAGCGACCACGGCTGGGATGTGGTCAAGCACTTGGAAAGGCTCAAACCGATCGTTGCTGAATTGAAAGACCTCGGCTGCCGAGTCAGTTTGTTTCTAGATCCCGATCCCGAGATGGCCAAGCGTGCAGCGGACACGGGCGCAGATCGCATCGAGCTGTATACCGAGAGCTATGCGGTGGCTTTTGAACAAGGTGGCGATGCGCTGAAGCGGAGTCTCGAAGCGTTCACCGCGACTGCTGAGGCCGCGGCGTCCGTTGGCTTGGGCGTCAACGCGGGCCACGACCTGAACCTCGACAACCTGCCGGGCTTTTGTGCGATCCCTAACGTGCTGGAGGTGTCGATCGGTCATGCGCTGATCGCCGACGCTTTAGCGATGGGCATGGCCGACACGGTGAAGGTCTACCTGCAAGCCTGCGGCGTAGCCACGGGCGCCAACTCGCTTTCTTAATCTTACGATCGATCACTTCATGACAAACCACACGCTTGCCACGATTGGATGGAAGCCTTGGTTTGAGGATCAGCTCACTTCGACGGATTTGACGGGCAAGCTCATTGCGCGTGTCTCGGCCCATCATGGCATCGCGGTGTTGATGATGGGCGACGCGGGCGAGTTCAGTGTTCCGATACGCCTAGCCGAGTCCGCTGGCTCAATCGCTGTCGGGGATTGGCTGGTGCTTGATGCCAAGGATCACCGTGCGGTCCAGCGGCTTGAACGGCAGACCACCTTGTCTCGCAAAGCCCCAAGCGGGGATGCCAAGCCGCAGGCGATTGCAGCCAATATCGACACGCTGTTTATCGTCAGTTCCTGCAATGAGGATTTCAACCTGTCGCGTATCGAGCGCTACCTCGCGCTGGCGTTGCAAGCGGGCGCGAACCCGGTCGTCGTGTTAACCAAGCCGGACCTGTGTGACGATGCTGAGGATTATCGACAACAGGCGGAGCAGCTTTACCCCGGGCTCGTGGTTGAGACGGTGAACGCTTGCGTGCCGGAGGCGGCAGGGGTTTTACTGAAATGGTGCGGGCCGGGGCAGTCGGTTGCGCTGCTAGGGTCCTCGGGGGTTGGTAAGTCGACACTCGCTAACGCGCTTGGTGCGGGCGACCTGGCCACCGGCGCCATCCGCGAGCAAGACGGCAAGGGCCGACACACGACCACCGCCCGTTCGCTGCACCGCCTGCCTAGCGGCGGGGTCTTGATCGATAACCCGGGCGTGCGCGAGCTTCAGTTACCCACCTGCGACGAGGGGATCACGAACTTGTTCGATGATATCGTGCAACTGATGACAACCTGCCGATTCAGCGATTGCGGTCACGAAGACGACGTGGGCTGTGCCGTCAAGCTCGCTTTGGAATCAGGTCAACTTGAAGCGCGGCGGTACGAAAATTACACGAAACTGCTCGCCGAGCAAACGCTTCATCTACAGGCCTTGGAAGCGCCACAAGAGCCCGATCGCAAGGCAGGCAAGAAATTCAAATCTCCGCGTGGCCGGGGTTAATACGCGCCCTGCCTGCGCCGCCGTATTAAACGCGCAGACCCTGTAATTGGTTTGTTTTACGGCATATTCGATGCGGCTTTGTGCGCCGCGTGGTTTATACTTGTTGCGTAGGGGGATGCTCGGCCGATTGGTCGACGAGGATTGCCGGTGCATGAGCTTGAGTACAACGCGGCGGACGAGCGGATGACGCTGCCCAAGTGGGTCACGAGTCCAACGCCAGCGGTGCAGCTACTCGTCTCGACTTCGTTCGTGCTCGTTTGGCTTAGTACCGAGGTGATCTCTCAAAACTTTTTGACGTTTGAATCCGTAAGCGGCTGGTACCCCACGGCTGGTCTGGGCGTCGCGCTGCTCTGGGCATTGGGCTTGCGGTATGCGTGGGTGATCGTGCCCACGGCACTGCTGGGCAACATGGGCGTCTGGGACCATGCGTTTGCGCCGTCGTTATTGCTCGCGATGATCAAGGCATTGACGTACAGCAGCGCGGCGGTGGTGCTGCGTCGTGCGTTGCCCCCGGGGGAGCTTCCCAATCGGCCGATCCAGATCGGCGCGATGATCGCTTCCATCCTCGCCTGCGCAGGGTTCACCGCGATCGCGGGGGTCTTGCTGCTTGTAACCGCCGGCGTGATCCAAACACAAGACATGTTCGACGCGATCATCGGCTGGACGGTGGGCGACGCGATCGGCATCCTGGTCACCGCCCCGCTGTTGGTATTGGTTATCGCTCCGGCGATCTGCCTGGCGTTGTGCAAGCTGCGCGACGAGGCAAAGCAGCGATACAACGATGTCATGGGTAGCCAGATACTCGTGTCGCAGTGGACACCCTGGCTGTTGATCGGCGGCACCGCCGTTGGCATGGCAATCCTCGCCAGCATCTCCAAGGAGTACGACCCGCGTGTGTACTACCTCGGCTTTGTGTTGCTGCCGGCACTGGCGATGCGCTACAAGCTGGCGGGCGGGTTGATCGCGCTGCTGATGGTTAGCTTCATCGGGATGTTCGCCGCAACGCTGAGTGGTATCGCGATGCCGATGGTCACCGACCTGCAGTTGATCATGATCGCGCTGGGCATCTGCACGATCCTTGTGGGTTCGTTCGCGGTCATGCGTGGTGTCTCCGAGTTGAAGCGACAGGCCGAGCACCGCTGGGCGACCCTGGCGATCCGCGGCTCGGGCATGGGCCGGTGGCACTGGGAGGTCGGCAGCGAGCAGTTCCACACCGACTACACCTTGACCGATGCGTTCGGTTATCGCCGCGACAAGGTGCTCCCGCTCGTGGCGTGGTGGAGCCAGCGCATCCACGCTGAGGACGTTCGGCTTAACCAGACCGAGATGGCGATGCTGCTGCAAGGTAAGACCGACTTCTTCGAGGTCGAAAACCGCATGCTCGCCGCCGATGGGTCCTGGGGCTGGCTGCACAGCCAGGGCACCGTTATCGAACGCGACGCGCAAGGCAAGCCCAAGCGCGTTGCGGGTACGCACCACGACATCACCGAGCGGAAAGAACTCGAGCGCATCCGCGCGGATGCCGAGGCGACCCATCGCTCCGAGCAGCGCTTCCGAACACTGGCCGACGGCGCACCGGTTGCCATCTTCCAGACCGATGCCAAGGGCGTGTTCCTCTACGTCAACCCGACATGGTGCAAGATCACGGGCTTGGAGCAGACCGACGCGCTGTACCGCAGCGCCGCGGCCTTCGCACACATCGGCGAGCGTGACGCCGTCGCCGACCACTGGGCCACCGCCGTACAGACCGCGACATCCGTGAGCATCGAGCACCGCGTCGTCCGCGCCGATGGCAGCGTTCTCTGGCTACAAACCCAGGCCACCCCCATGAAGCACAACGGCGTCATGCTCGGATTCGTCGGCACGGGTGTCGATGTCACGCCCTACCGCCGGGCCATGGCCATGATCGCCGACTCCGAAGCTCGCTACCGCACCCTCGCCGACCACGCCTACGATATGCTCTGGCGCGTCGATAGCAACGCAACCTTCACCTACCTCTCGCCCAGCATCACCAAACTCATGGGCTACAGCCCCGACGAGATGGTCGGCACCAACGCCTTCGATTACTTCCACCCCGAAGACATCGAGCGCGTCCGTGAGAAACACAGCGCCCTGTCTTTACAGGATCCCGAGTTCCAGGATGTCCACCGCTATCGTCGGAAGGACGGCAGCTATATCGTCTTCGAGGCCGTGGGCAAACTCGTCGTGCCCGACCCCGCACACGCCGACAGCGAATCCAGCGACGGCCAACCCATCATCACCGGTATCTCCCGTGACGTGACCCAGCGCGTCGAGTCGGAGCGCATCCAAAAAGAACTCGAAGACAAACTCGCCCGCTCACAAAAGCTCGACGCCATCGGCACCTTCGCCACCGGTATCGCCCACGACTTCCGCAACTCGCTCATGGCCATCAACCTCTCGGCCCAGTCCGCCTCGCGCAAACTCGAACCCGACCACGACGCCCAGCCCGCGCTCAACACCGTCGAGGAGGCCGTCGGCCAAGCCATGCAGGTCACCCAATCCCTGCTTACCTTCGCGCGCGGTCAAGGCGCCGCCAAACGACCGACCGACCTGGCCAAGCTCATCCGCGACAACGCCCGCCTGCTCGAGACCGTGCTGCCACCGAACATCGCGCTAAAGATCGATTGCCCCGACACGCCGCTTCGCATTAAAGCCAACGCCAGCGAGATCCAACAGACCCTGCTTAACCTCGTCATGAACGCCAAGGACGCGATCCCCAAACAGGGCACCATCACGCTGACGCTCAAACAAGAACAAGGTCGCGCCAAACTCACCATCCAAGACACCGGCGTGGGCATGACGCCCGAGGTGCTGCAACGCGCGATGGAGCCCTTCTACACCACCAAGGCCCGACTCAAAGGCACCGGCCTAGGCCTGTCACAAGCCCACGGCATCGTCGCCGACCACCAGGGTGAAATCACCCTCGACTCCAAGCCCGACCTCGGCACCACCATCACCATCACCCTGCCACTCATCACCCACCCGAAACAAACCAACACCCACCAACCTCAAACGGAGGCCACCGCGACATGACCAGCACCGAAGAAACTACCACCAAAAAGACCAAAATCCTGCTCGTCGACGACCACCTTATCGTCCGCGACTCTCTGGCCCGCCGGCTTGAGGACGAACCGGACCTGGAAGTCCCCCACACCGCAGGCGATGCCGACCAGGGCCTGGCACTGGCCGAGGCCAATGACTTTGACGTCATCGTTATGGATATCAACATGCCCGGCATGTCCTGCTTCGAAGCCGCCAAACGCTTGCAAACAAGCCATCCCGACCTGCCGCTTGTCTTCTTAAGCGCCTACTGGAACGACGCGTTTATCGAGCAGGCCCAAGGCGTCGGTGCCGTCGGCCTCCTCAGCAAATCCGATGAGCCAGACCTGCTGATCAACGCCATCCGCACCGTCGTCGATGGCGGCGTGTTCCTCTCCGATGAAGTACGTGGTCGATTCGAATCCGAGAACGGCGAGAACCCCGACGAATCCAAAACCAAACTCTCGACTCTCACCCCCCGCGAGATCGACGTCCTCCGCTGGGTCGGCATGGGCCAATCCAGAAAACAGATGGCCAAGCAACTAGGCATCAGCGAAAACACCGTCGCCGTCCACACCAACCGCATCATGCGCAAACTCGACATCCACGACCGCGTGGGCTTAGCAAGGTTCTCGATCAAGATCGGGTTGTCGCCGTTGGATGAGCCGAGTTAAATCCCTCATCGCAATAAGTCATCAGCCGTGATAGGCGCGATCGATATCGCGTCCCCGGCCAATTATGAGCAAAATCAACCATGCGATGATGGCCAATGGCGCAAAGAGTAAGTAGCTCATGTTTGCCAGCCAGCGCGATTGGATACGGCTTGCGAGTTGAGGCCCGATACGGTCATAGACCCAACGCATCGCGCAGTGCAGTCTTGGGCATCGTTTTGCGATCAAACACTCCGCTGCCTTGAGCGTTTGCATCTGGCGGGTGACCAACATCACTTGGCCGTCGGAAAATTGAACGGGCTTAGCGCGCGTCAGCCAGCGGTGGCCGTGGGCCGAGGCGGTGCAGACGTAGCAGGCCGGGGGTTGAGTCGGCAGCGAGTTGTAAACGATCTGGGCCTGGGTGATCGCGATCGGCCAGGCCGCGATGTAACCGACGGTTGTCGCCGCGGCGGGGATCGGTCGGGTGGGCTCGATCGGCCCGTCGAAGTCGGTGCGGTACCGCCTGCATAACGCAGCAGCCATGCATATCAGCATCAAGTAAGGCCCGGCAACGAGGATCGGCAGCAGGATCACGCCACGAGACAACAGACCGACCACGAGCAGTACGAACAGCGTGCCGACAACAGATAGTCGAGCCGCCTTCGCGGTGCGCTTGTTGCGATGTTTGGGTGGACGCGTCGCGTCCTTGTTATTTGCGTTCACGACGATCGCCGCGAGAATCCCCAGCGCGAACGCACCAATGATGACTGACGCAAAGAACGCTTTGGAAAACCCCATCATGCTGGCCGAGATAATGAACTGGTATTGCAGCCCGAGCACGCAGCCAAGCAGCAACCCCGAGCGGACCCACCACTTGCGCCCGGTCACGATCGGCCGAACCATCAGTGCGGCGTAGGCGAGGTAGGACCACGCGAGGAAGGGGTAAAACGCCCACATCGCTCGGCCCGAGAGCATCACGCCGATGTAATCGCGCAAGTCACCCGACTGCCACTCTACATTGATCGGATTCATGGGCGCGAATGCAGCGAAGAGGACGATCATCGCCGGGCCGATGCAGCCGTAGATCAGCCCAAGCGTGCGCATGATGGGCGAGAGGGTATGAAGAGAGAACGGCCGAGCCTTTCGGCCGTTGTAGTATTCGAGGGTGATGCCAACGGGCGTGCCACACTCGGGGCATGCCGCGTCAAGCACAAGCGTGCGCAGGTTGTAATCGCAGGTCCAGCAGGGCAGGTCTGATGCGATTTGATGGTCATCATTGAATGTGATGCCGACCATGCTGGGGTGGGGATGGGGTGGCTGTGTCATGGCAGTCGACAAGGGGCCTTGGCAATGGCTGGTGCCGGCGGGCCATGATAAGTGACAGGTTCTCTATCGGATGAGAGCTACCACGCGCATCGCGGGAGATGTTGGGCCATTTCGCATCGGGTTCGAGGCGACATCGGCTAGGTTTGCGCATAAAAAAACCCGCGTCAGCAGCCGTTAGGCGCCGACGCGAGCTTCCGGGGGCGAAGTAATCTAAAACAACTATAGGCGGTCGATTGGCAATAGTCAACCCCTTCATTAACTAATTTTTAACTGTTGACCTAAGCGTCTTTCAAAAAAGAAGTTACGCGCCATTCTTGAGGTCGTCGTATGTTTTTGCAACATCTTGCAGTAGAGATCGCAGATCGCCCGGTATGGGTTGGTCCGCGAAACGGGCCCGTATTGCCGCCGCATGGCGGTGGATCAGCACGCCTGCACGGTCCAGACCCATCGCACGCTCCGCGTCGCTCAGCTCGTCCATCTGTCGCAGCGCGAACCACACCGCCTGCAGGGTAATAATATCCGTCACCGATTGACGCACCAGCCCCGGCGCACCCACCTCGGGCAGCGCAACGGCACTGCGGGCAAAATCGGTCCATTGCGCCAACAGCACGGCCCAGGTCAGGCGGTCGGGTTCGAGCGGTTCAACATCAGCCATCAAATACGAAACCTAATGCAATCGGTGCAGAGGGTCTGCGACACAGGCACTATGATAGAAGCGAAACCGAAGTAAACCGATAGGGAGTCGATGTCATGTTGAAGAACTGGATAACCAGCCTGGTCGTGATGGTGTTATTCGTGGTGCCGTCGGTCGACGCTCAGGAACAAGCCGAGGCACTACCCGCTGACGAGCCTCAACCCAAACAAGCGATCGACCCGGTTGCCGCGGCGATCAAGCAGGTCAACGAGCAAGACAACGGCATCACCATCAACAAAGAAGACGCTTATGTCGACGTCAAAGCGACGGTTTGCCTGCGTCGGGGTGATTTCCTGGAGATGTTTGCCTGCACGAAAGACACGCGCGAGCACGAGTCGATCCTAGTGATCGATGCGGTGCCCTCGAAGATGCACCTCGGCCTGCTGTTGTTGGGGCTGGAGCCGGGCAAGCCGTTGTCGTATGACATGAAGGTAGACCCGCCTAGGCTGGTGCCTGCGTCGGGGCCAAAGGTCGGCGTGTTCATCGTGATCAAGTTGGACGATATTGAGCGCGAGATCCCCGCGAACCGCTGGGTACAGGACAACAAGACCCAGGAAATGATGCAGAGCAACACTTGGCTGTTCGCAGGCTCACAGTTCGCCGAGTTCCAGGATAAACCGATCTACCAAGCCGACCTCAACGGCTCGGCCATCTCGCTGGTGAACTTCGGCGACGACCTGCTGACGCTGCCCAACAAGATGACCGATGCCAACGAGAGCCACGACAAGGTCTGGGTACCGCGCACCCAGGCCATCCCCGAGGTCGGGACCAAGGTGACCATCCGCCTTCGGCCCGTGGCTGAGGACAAGAATGAAGACAAGATCAAGGACGATCCGGCCAAGAACCCCCCGCCACTGCCGGTCCCCGAGGCCAAGGAGTAGCGGAATTTGACCGTGATTGGGCCCCGCTGGGCCGTCCAAGGTTGTGGGCGAAGGCTAATACGCGGCGGGCAGGTGAAAAAACGCGAAAACCCTGACCAATTCTCGATTTAGGGATTGACATGAAGGGCCTGGCGCGCGACAATCCCTGGGCTGAACATCCTTCTCTAAGGGAATTGCAATGATCCGTACCGCCCTACTCGCTTCGTGCCTCCTCGCCTCGACTCTCATCGTCGGCGGCTGCAGCAACACCATCACCTCCGACGACCTGCGAGACAATTGGACGCCAGAGCTCCAGTCCGTCACACAGTCCGAGGAAGAGTTCACGAACTTCAAGTCGCGACACCGCCACAACACCTGGCGCCAAGTCCACGACGACTGGGCACGGATCTGGTTGGTCGATCGTAACCTCCGCCTGTCCGAATACAACCTGCCCTAATCAGGCTGGCCTAAACCAACTATGAAAGCCGAGGCTCAATGCCTCGGTTTTTTGTTGCGCCTCAGCCGCAACGTCACCGCGCGGGCGCGGAGTGTATTTACCCCTTCCCCCGTTTCCACCCCACTCAGGCTCGATCACTGACAGCTGGCAACATTCCCACGTGGCATCTGACCCAGTCAAACTCGGATTGCTCTCGAGCTTGCGAAACGCTCGTCTAGAATCTGCCATTGCTTCGCTATTGATTGCCCAACTTTTCATTCCCTCGCCTGAGCATCCGGCCTCTCATTTAGCTCCCACAACTCAAGAATTCGTGACTCGAAGGAGGGATATAACTGATGGTTGCCATAAGCGCTGAGGTGATCGCCATCAGAAAACAGCGGTCGGCCGGGCTCGAAAGCAGACACCATTTCATCAGGACATAAAACCGGGAAGGGGTCCCACAGGTAACACTGCGGGAACTGTTCATCAAGCACCTGAAGGGACTCCATCATTGGCTGGCGGTATTCCTCAAGAAAACTCCGATCCATTATAAACCCCGCCTTACCAATCGGATTCATACGGTTAAACCAGTCTGCACAGCGAAAAGGCGGTGACATCAGCACAGGTTTGGGAGCATCAATCAAAATGGTTGCGCCCGTTTCAGAAAGTCTCGCGATGATTTCTTTGGCTTCTTCTAGTGCCAACGCACGGGTTTTCTCCGCCTCTTGGCCGTAGCGTGACTGCCAAACGTATTCTTCATTGATGTTGTCCCATGGATTGACAAAGCGGTACATCCTTAGCGAGGCAAGAAAAACAATATCACCGGGCTTGGCCTCGGCAAGCACCCTTGCCAGCCGCTCTTCTTTGAAATTGACGCCATTTTCTGAATAGTCTTGTGATGGGTTGAGCAAATCTGCAACACCCATACCTCCAGCGCTTAGCATGATGACTTCAATACCATGCTCCTTTGCCAAGCGGTTGACCATGGTCGTATATGCCCCCGCGTGTGAATCACCGAGGACGTAAAGCCTCTTTCCCGCTCCAAGTTCAGTCTTGCTCTTAATCTCCGGCCCAAGCGGGTGACCCACCTTCCATATCTCCGGGTGTTGTGCCACCACAGATAGGCAAATGTGATTGCGGCCCTTAAACAGCAGGCTACAGACCGCTGCGCTGAGTAAGATCGATGCCAAGCCCGCCGAAATAACCTTCCACTGTGGGAATCTGACGTGGAATTTAGCAAGGCGAATGGGCGATTCCACAAAGCGATAGGAGATTTCTGCAAGCAGAAAAGTCAATGCGACGCCAACAAGAATCATGGCGACCGATTCAAAGCCAACGGTCCAGCGTAAAATCACAAAAATAGGCCAGTGCCAGAGGTACAAGGAGTAGGAGCGCAGCCCCACGTAAACCATGGGTGGAGACTCAAGTATCGCTTCTAATGCTGGCTTTTTCGC
>JARFRI010000312.1 GCA_029287335.1 Phycisphaera sp.
GTACCGACAGCAGTCCCACCGATTGGGAGGTTGACTGCGACCCCAACCGTGTTGCTATAAATCATGTCGCGGACTTCGGCGATCTGCCTTTTGTATCCACCAAACACCTGACCCATACGAATCGGGGTTGCGTCCATGACATGGGTTCGACCAACCTTGACGAGGTCTTTCCATTGATTCTCTTTAGTCTTAAGTCCTTGCTCAAGATATTTCATCGAAGCAAGTAGCTGCTTTTCGACTTGCGTGGCTACAGCAATCCCCATCGCCGTCGGGAACGTGTCGTTGCTGGATTGCCCCATGTTGACTTGGTCGTTGGGGTGGACGGCGGGGGCGTCGGGCGTGCTAAGCCGCAAGCGGCTTGTGGCGAGGGTCGCGATCACCTCGTTGGCGTTCATGTTGGTGCTGGTGCCGGAGCCGGTTTGGTACACATCGACGGGGAAGTGGGCGTCGTGCTGGCCCTGAGCGACCTCATCCGCGGCGGCGATGATCGCTTCGGCGAGCTTGGCGTCGAGCTTGCCGAGGTCTTTGTTGGCTTGGGCGCAGGCGGCCTTGAGGTGGCCGAAGGCGTGGATCACCGCCGGGGGCAGCGGACGGTTGGCGATAGGGAAGTTCGCGACAGCTCGGGCGGTGGAGGCACCGTACAGTGCGTCGGCGGGGACGGGCATCTCGCCCATGGAGTCTTTTTCGATTCTCGTATTCGACATCTCGTGGTCCTTGTTGGAAGGTGGGACCGCGAGTTTAACGTGATGGGATTGATTTGTGTGAGAAGACTCGGCGGGTGACTTAAGTCGCCCCGCCTGATGCTGACAGGCTCACGCGGCGTCTTTGGGTTCTACGCCTTTGAACGCGGCGTGCTGGGCCTTGGCCTTGACGTCGTTGAGCTGGCTTTCCAGTCGGCTGACCGTGAGCTCGACCATGCTCTGAGCACCGTCACGCAGCTCACCCAGTCGGCGACGCATCGTCTGCTCGGCCTGCTGGATCACTTCGATGGTTTGCGGCTCGATCTCCTGGGCCTGGGCCTTGACCTGACGCGAAACGACCTCGATCATCGCGCGGGACGAGTCACGCAAATCGGAGATGTTTGCACGCAGGGTCTGCTCGGCGGTCTTCAGTGCTGCGGCCGAGATACTCTCGAACGCATCGAGCTTCTCATCGAGGTCGGCCTGGGCCTTGGCGGCGGTGGCTTTGGCAGACTCGGACAGTGCGGTGATCGACTCAGACACGGTTCGGCCCGACTCCTCAGCAAGATCGACGATCTGCATCACACGAGCCGAAGCATCCTGCTCCACTCGGCTCATCCGCTCGTCAATCGCTTCGACCGAATTCTCAACAGTTTGCGTAGCGTTGGCGATCCGCTGTGCGATGCCGGCCTCAAACTTGGCCAGACGCTCCTGGGCCTTAGTGATCGCGTTGTCAGCGATGTCCACGGCGTCATCGCCCTGCTTGCGGGCTTGCTTCTCAAAGTCCTGCAAGTGCTGGCGCGAGCGCTCGATGCTGTGCTCGATACCCTGGTCGATGAGTCGGATCTGCTCGACGGAAGCGGACTCGTAGTCTTCGATCTTCTTGTCCGCCAGACGCAGGGCAGACTCGACCGCCGCGGTGGCTTTGCGGTGGATGCCGTCGGAGGCCCCTTCGACGATACTCTGGGCATGAGCCATGCGCTGGTCGGCTAGTTCGGTGAGGCGTTTCACTTCATCATCGAGTCTGAGCATCATCTGCTCGCGGTCGATGCTGCAGTCGGCTTCGATCGTTTGGACCGACTCTTGAAAGCGGGTAACCGCTTCGATACGTGCATCGTCGAGCTTGGCGATCAGGCCATCGACGTAGCCGCCGGCCTGCTCATCTGCCTCGGCGAAGTAGCCGTCCAATGAACTGGCAATCCGTTCGCGGATGCGCTCGCTGGCTTGTGCGATCGCTTCTTCGTCCAGGCCTTTGATCAGTTCGTCGGCCTGCTTGACGACCTGGCCACGGACCATCTCGACCTGCTCGGTCACGATGGATTCCATGCGCTTGGGCAAGGATTCAGCAAGTTGTTCCGCTTTGCCCTGGGCTTCTTCCGCAAGCGTTTCGATACGCTTGGGTAGCGAATCGGCAAGCGCGTCGGCTTTGCCTTGGGCCTGGGCAACGATCTCATCGAATCGCTTGGTCAGCGGGCTGAGCGCCTCTTCGACATCGACATCCAGCTCTGCGATCTTGGCGTGGATCGCCTGCTCGATCACCTTGCTCTGTGACGCGAGGTGCTTGTCGACTTCTTCTTTAACGGGTTGGGCCAGGTCGGCGGCTTGTTCTTTGGCGCTGCGTAGCGCGGCGAGCAGATGCTGATCGACGGCTTCGCCGGCCTGCTTGTGCATCTGCTGCATCCGCGCGATGCGCTTGTCGATCTGCTCGTCCATCTCGGTGAGCTGTTCGATGCGCTTGGCGATTGGGCCTTCGTATTCGGACAGGTGCTGGCGGATATCTTCGACGACTCGGCCGGCGGACATCTTGACATGCTGCTTGGCGGCGTCGACGTGGGCCTTGAAGTGCTGGGCCTGCTCGACCTGGGTCACAAACGCGCGGGTCGTGTCGGTGATCGTGTGCCGAAGCGATTCGAGGTACTGCGACCGGCTCTCGATGTCTTGCTGGACCTGCTCCAGTGACTGGATCTTGTCTTCAACGGTCTGTTCGAGCTTCTCGATCTGCTGGGACAGCGCGACAAAGCGGGCGTCAGGCGTCGTGCCGAAATCGGCACCAGAAGATGGTTGGCTGATGGGCAGGTCGGCCGAGTGCTTGACGAGACGCGCCAGCTTGAGCCGTTCGTCCCGCGCACGGTCGGCGGCGTGACGCAGTTCATCAAGTAACGCTTGGCTTGAAGCCTGGGCTGTATTGGACTGGGACACGGGCAAGCCCTCCGCGGTTCGGGCAAAATAGAGAGACGGCCCCACCTATCGAGCGGTAAGGCACCAGTCGTGCTTATCGGCCTGCTCGACGGACCGGGTATAAAACAGACACGTCCGCCGCATTATCGGTCCACGCCGTGCTAGCCTGATTTAGATTCATTCTTAGTGTGAACAACAAACACCGCAGATTAAGAGACACCCATGAGCTTCTTCGACATCGCTGGCATCCTTGTTGGACTCGCCGCGCTCTTTGCGTTCATCAACCACAAGCTGCTCAAGCTACCGACGACGGTCGGCCTGATGCTGCTCGCGATCCTGCACGCGGTGGCCCTACTGGGCATCGGGCAGGTCTACCCGGGCGTTCTTACCTCGGCCGAGACGCTCATGGGCTCGATCGACTTCGACCA
>JARFRI010000353.1 GCA_029287335.1 Phycisphaera sp.
ATTAGCCGGTGTGTTAATCGCCGGCTTGGAGAATGATCGGCGGCATCTGCCGGAGCGGGCTAAGGGCCGATCTGAATCTGGACGATAGTGTTCGTGGAGACCTGACCGGGCCATCGGTTCGGGTCCTAGATTTCACTCGGAGGCGACTTTTGTCGCGGTAAAGGCAATTCAATGGCGGATCGCGACGGCACAAACGGACCGGACAGTGGCACGGGCGAAGGCTTCAAGGGCAAGCGGGTCACCACCTGCTCGTTCTGCGGCAAGAGCTCGCGGGAGGTCGGCCCAATGGTCGAAGGCCCCAATGATGTTTACATCTGCAGCAACTGCACCGAGCTTTGTCAGAACATTTTCAAACAGGAACGCCGCCGGGTACACAGCGGCCGGCCTGCGGTGGGGTCTATCCCGTCGCCGCGCCAGCTCAAGGAGTTCCTGGACCAGTACGTGATCGGGCAGATCACCGCCAAGCGGGCGTTGTCTGTCGCGGTACACAACCACTACAAGCGACTCAGCGCTGCGGAAAAAGACACCGCGATCGAGCTGGACAAGTCCAACGTCCTGCTCATCGGGCCGACCGGCTCGGGCAAGACGCTGCTGGCCAAGACTTTGGCACGCACGCTCAACGTCCCCTTCGCCATCGGCGACGCAACGACGCTGACCGAAGCGGGCTACGTCGGCGAAGACGTCGAGAACCTGCTGCTCAAGCTGCTGCAAGCGGCGGACTACGATCTGGAAGCGGCCCAGCGCGGCATCATCTACATCGATGAGATCGATAAGATCGGCAAGACCAGCCAGAACGTCTCCATCACCCGCGATGTGTCGGGTGAAGGCGTACAGCAGGCCCTGCTCAAGCTGCTCGAAGGCACTACCGCCAACGTCCCACCCCAAGGCGGCCGAAAGCACCCCGAGCAGCAGTACATCCAGCTCGACACGTCCAATATCCTCTTCATCTGCGCCGGCTCGTTCGTCGGCCTGGAAGACATCATCCGTCAGCGCATGGGCCAGAAGGCCATCGGCTTTACCGCCGAGCAGACCTCGGGCCGTAAGATCAAGGACGACGAGGCCGTGCTCCAGCACGTCACGCAGGACGACGTCTTGCACTTCGGCATGATCCCCGAGCTCATCGGCCGACTGCCCGTGATCACTCCGCTGGATCGGCTCACGCCCGAGACGCTGGTCCGCATCCTCACCGAGCCCAAGAACGCGGTGGTCCGTCAGTACCAGCACTTCTTCCAGATGGAAGATGCCGAGCTGGAGTTCACTGAAGACGCCCTGTTCGCCATCGCGGAGAAGGCCATCGAACGCGACACCGGGGCCCGCGCCCTGCGGTCGGTGATGGAGGGCCTGATGCTCGACTTGATGTACGACCTGCCTGATGAGAACAACAAGGGCCTGAAGTACGTAATAGACGAGTCGGCGGTCAACAACCCTCGGCCGCTCAAGGAACTGGGCCACCGGATCCAGAAAGAGTCGGCCTAACCGTCAAAGCCGCCGACCACGCTGGGCCACTGCGTCCAGCCTCGGCGGATGTGCAGCCCTCACAGCCCGCCTATCGGCGGGTTTTTTAATAGCCGATGCAGAAATCCACATGCCGCCCGCCGCGTCCTACAATAGACTTCAAGCCATCCCACCAAGACACAACGCAAGAGGTACTCCCCTTGATACGCACCGGCAAGCTCTCTATCGCGATCAAATCCATCTCCGTCGCCGCCCTGTTACTGGTCGCCTGTGCCCAGGCCGTGCCCAACGCCAAGGCCCAGCCCGCCGCCGCCGATCTCACGCTCTCCGAGCAGATCGTTGGCCTGGCCGAGCGAGGCAAGTTTGACGAGCTCGCCCACGTCGTTGATACCCTGCCCAAAACCCCCGAGTCCGAGTCCCTCGACGCGACGATCAAGCAATACCTCGGGCACCTCAAAGACCGCAAAGCCACCAAGCTCAAAGCGCACAATGAGGCACTCGAAGAGGCCTTCAAGCTCATTGAAGAAGGCAAGCCCGAGGACGCGATGATCAAGGTCATCGAGGCGCACTCGCTGGCCGAGGACCCCGACAAGCTATTGACCGAGCCGCGTGTCGCCGAGTTGATCAAGACCGTTGTTGACAAAGCAGACAAGGCCCACTCAGAAGACGACTTTGTCGAATCGCTGAGCCTGTACCGCCTGCTCGACCTGCTCTATGAAGAGACACGCCAGTACAAAAAGCAGTATGAAGACGCCGCGACGCACGTCCGCGTGCTCCAACTCTACAACCCGCAGTTGTTGCGCGATCTGTACAAGGAACGTGCCAAGCGTCTGGGCAACGAAGACGAGCTTGAGCTCTTCGAAGACGCCGAGAACCAGGACGTCGAAGACTGGACCATCAAGCTCGAAGGCATCACGACCTCCATGCTCGGCCAAGTCTTCGCACACGCCGCCACCCGGCACATCGATAAAGACGGCTACGTCGCCTTGGTCCGCGGCGCCGCCAAGAGCACGGGCATCATGATCCAGACTGAGGGGATCGAAGCCGCCTTCCCTGACTTGGGAGACAAGCGCAAAGTCGAGGCGATGCAGACCAAGCTCGACGAAGTCCTCGCCGACCTGGACCGCCCCGGCCGGAACCTCAACCGCGCCAACGCGATGTCCATCGTCGCGGACATCATGCAGACCAACCTCGAAACGATCGCCTTGCCTGAGAGCGTCATCGTCTACGAACTCACCCAGGGCGCAACCTCCGAGCTCGACCCGTTCTCCGCAGCCATCTGGCCCGAGGAACTCAAGCAGTTCGCCCGCACCATGTCCGGCAAGTTCGTCGGCATCGGTGTGCAGATCCAGAAGATCGACGGCAAGCTGACCGTCGTAACCCCCCTCGAAGGCACCCCCGCGATGAAGGCTGGCCTCAAGGCCAATGACATCATCGCCAAGGTCGAAGGCGTCCCCACCGGCACGTGGACCGTCGATAAGGCCGTCCGCGAAATCACCGGCCCGGAAGACTCCAAGGTCACCCTCACGATGCTCCGCCTAGGCCAGGACCCCTTCGACGTCACGCTCACCCGCAAGCCTATCAACATCGAATCCATCAAAGGCTTCGTCCACCGCGACACCGGCGGCTGGGACTACTGGATCGATAAAGACGCGGGCATCGGCTATATCCGGATGACGCAGTTCCTCCGCCAAACCGCGGACGATATGGATATTGCCGTCGCGCAGATGCAGAAGGAAGGCAAACTCAACGCCATCGTCCTGGACCTCCGCTTCAACCCCGGCGGCCTGCTGTCCACCGCGATCGGCGTCGTCGACCGCTTCATCGACCAAGGCCGAATCGTCTCCACCGTCAACGCCGAGGGCATCACCACCACCAGCCAATCCGCGTCCCGTCGCAACACCTACGACGACGACATCGAACTGGTCATCCTCATCAACCAAGGCTCGGCCAGTGCCTCGGAGATTGTCTCCGGTGCCTTGCAAGACTACGAACGCGCCACCATCCTCGGCGAGAACACCTACGGCAAGGGATCGGTCCAGGACATCTTCCCCATCGGCCGAGGCGATGCACTATTCAAGTGTACAACCCAGTACTACCAACTGCCCAAGGGCAAGATCATCCACCGCAAGGACGACTCGACGGAGTGGGGCATTCAGCCGGATCTGCAAATCAAGATGACTAACCGCGAAGTCGCCGACTGGCTCGAAGCGCGACGCGATGCCGACATCCTCATCGCCGAAGAAGACCGCGACCCCGACAACCCACAGACCAACCCGAAGGACATCCTCAGCGATGGCCTGGACCCACAGCTTGAAGCCGCAGTGCTACTGCTAAAAGCAAAGCAGTTGTCGAGCAACGTGGAGTTGGCACGTAAGGGCGAGTAAGATTTCTGCAGAATGAATCTTGTTGATGAAACAGTAACTACAGACCAGAGTCTCAATGCCAGACGAACAGTCTGGGAGTGGTCCAGGCTTTGTCTTTGGACACTTGCTGGTATTTCATTGGGCTATTTCGGCCTTGTGCCTGGAAAATTCCAAACCTTAAAATCTCAACCACCTGATGGCATTACAGGTGCGGTTATTTTCGGTGCATTCTTCTTATTCGCGGGCTGGCTCTATGAAGTTTTCACAAACGATAAATTCCAAGAATCTCCAAGAAAACTAGCCCTCTGGATCATCATAATCATCGGCTCGATTCCCATACTTGGCGTTTTACTTATAGCACTCTTCCTGCTCTTTACTAGTGCCACTAAATAACGTGGCTGATGGCACCCCCCTACCCCCGCAGCTAAACTAGAGAGCTATGGCAGGCTCAACCTTTGGCACTCTGTTTCGCGTTACGACCGCTGGTGAATCCCACGGCCCGGGCAATGTCTGCATTGTTGATGGCTGCCCCGCGGGGCTTGAACTGTCCGTCGACGATCTGATCCCGGATTTGCAACGGCGAAAGCCCGGGCAGTCGCGCATCGTCAGCCCACGCAAGGAAGACGACCACCCGGAGATCCTCTCCGGCGTCTTTGAAGGTAAGACGACCGGCACGCCCATCGCTATCCTCATCCGCAACAAGGATCAGCGGTCCAAAGACTACGGCGACATCAAGGACAATTACCGGCCCGGCCACGCCGACTTCACCTTTGATGCCAAGTACGGCTTCCGCGACTACCGCGGCGGCGGACGATCCTCGGCCCGCGAAACCACGGTGCGCGTCGCGGCGGCGACGATCGCCAAGAAACTCCTCAAGCTAGCCCACGGCATCGAAGTCATCGGCTACGTCGATCAGGTCGGTGACCTCCGCGCTACGAACATCGTGCCTGAGCAAGTCACCCTCGAACAAGTCGAGGCCAACCCCGTCCGCTGCCCCGACCCCACGA
>JARFRI010000393.1 GCA_029287335.1 Phycisphaera sp.
GGGAGCGTTGGCGGAGCAACTCGATGATTTCTTTTTTGCCTGAGGTGTAGCCGCCCGAGGCGCCGCCGATGGCTTTGCCCAGCGTGCCGGTGGTGATGTCGATGCGGTCGATACAGCCGCAGTACTCGTGCGTGCCTCGGCCGGTCTTGCCGATGAAGCCGGTGGCGTGGCAATCATCAAAGTGGACGAGCGCGTTGTACTTGTCCGCGAGATCGCAGACCTTGTCGAGTTGGGCGATGTAGCCGGCCATGGAGAAGACGCCATCGGTCGTGATGAGCTTGTATCGCGCGCCGTCGGCCTCGGCCTGCTGGAGTTGTTTCTCCAGGTCGGCCATATCGTTGTTGGCGTAGCGGTAGCGCATCGCTTTGCACAGGCGTACGCCATCGATGATGGATGCGTGGTTGAGCGAGTCGGAGATGATCGCGTCTTCTTTGGTGAGCAGGGTCTCGAAGAGCCCGCCGTTGGCGTCGAAGCATGAGGAGTAGAGGATCGTGTCCTCGGTGCCGAGGAACTCGGAGAGTTTGGCTTCCAGGTCTTTGTGGATCTGCTGGGTGCCGCAGATGAAGCGGACCGACGCCAGGCCGTAGCCCCAGTCGTCCATTGCTTTTTTGGCCGCTTCAACGACCTCGTGATGGTCGGCCAGGCCGAGGTAGTTATTCGCACACATGTTCAGGACTTTTTTGTCGCTCGTCGTCACGCCGACACGCGCGTCCTGTGGCGAGGTCATCACGCGCTCGGACTTATAGAGCCCAGCGTCTTTGATTTCGTCGATGGTCGATTGGAGGTGGTTTTTAAATTCGCCGTACATCTTTTGTTTCTCGCTTTCATTGGCCACGGATGTACACGGATTATCACAGATGTTTTCCAATCCGTGCTGATCCGTGTCAATCCGTGGCAAAAATTACCAGTTCAATACTACTTTCCCGCAATCACCACTGAGCATCGCATCAAAGCCTTGCTGAAAATCTTCTGCAGCGAAGCGGTGTGTGATCACCGGCGACAGATCCAAGCCGCTTTGGACCATCACCGCCATCTTGTACCACGTGGCGTACATCTCTCGGCCGTAGATGCCTTTGATGGTGAGCATGTTGAAGACGACGGTGTTCCAGTCGATGACCATGCCGGGGTCGGGGATGCCTAAGACGGAGATCTTCCCGCCGTGGGTCATATTATCGATCATGTCGCGGAAAGCGCTGGCGTTGCCTGACATTTCAAGCCCGACGTCGAAGCCCTCGCGCATGCCCAGTTGCTTCTGCGTGTCAGCGATCGACTGCTTGGTCACATTGATCGCCAGCGTCGCGCCCATCTTTTTGGCCAGGTCCAGGCGGTAGTCGTTGACATCCGTAACGACGACGTGCCGTGCCCCGGCGTGCTTGCAGATCGCCGCGGCCATGATCCCGATCGGCCCGGCCCCGGTGATCAGCACATCCTCACCCAGAAGGTCCCACTGCAGCGCGGTGTGTGTCGCATTGCCAAAGGGATCAAAAATAGAGGCAACATCTCGATCAATCCCGGGGGGGTGTTCCCAGACGTTCGCGTTCGGGATACTGATGTACTCCGCGAACGCGCCGGTGCGGTTGACGCCGATGCCTTTAGTGTCCTTGCACAGGTGGCGTCGGCCAGCCAGGCAGTTGCGACAGCGGCCACAGACGACATGTCCTTCGCCCGAAACGATCATGCCGGGGGTGTAATCGTTGACGTTGGAGCCGACCTCGACGACCTCGCCGACGAACTCGTGTCCGACGACCATGGGCACGGGGATGGTCTTTTTTGCCCAGTCGTCCCACTTGTAGATGTGCAGGTCGGTGCCGCAGATGCCGGTGCGGTCGATCTTGACGAGCACATCATTAATCCCGATCTCGGGCAGGGGCACGTCCTGCATCCACAGGCCGACCTCGGGTGACGCTTTAACAAGGGCTTTCATGGTTTCAGGCATGGGGCGTGGGTCGCTTTGGCAGGGTGTTTCCGGCCTCCTTCATGGTCAGGCGGTAGGGTAGCCGATGTAGCAATCGTTGACATGACCGCCCACCGGGAATATGCTTCCGCCATGCACCGTAACCTACTCCAGCTCGACCTAGCGACCGGCCTCATCGGCCTACTGCTATTGGACCGCGCTGGATAGGGCACTGCGATCGCTTTATACGATCACCACGACCCTGTCTGGCATCTGCCCGACAGGGTTTTTTTATTGATACGCTTCACCAACCATTACACCGACCCCAAACCCCGGACCCCATCATGGCCACCCCCATCCGCATCTTCGACACCACCCTCCGCGACGGCGAGCAGTCCCCCGGGGCCTCGCTCAACCACGAAGAAAAGATCGAGATCGCCCGTCAACTCGAGGCGCTGGGCGTCGACATCATCGAGGCCGGCTTCCCCATCACCAGCCAAGGCGACTTCGAAGCCGTCAAAGCCATCGGCAAGGATCTTGCCCAGACCACCGTCTGTGGCCTGGCCCGCTGTGTCGATCGGGATATCGAACGCGCGGCCGAGGCGTTGCGATCGGCCTACAAGCCGCGCATCCACGTCTTCTGCGCGACATCCAAGATCCACCTGGACCACAAGTTCAAGAAGCCTTTCGAGACGATCGTCGAGATGTCGGTCAAGGGCGTCGCCAAGGCAAAGAGCTACGTCGACGATGTCGAGTTCAGTCCTGAAGATGGCAGCCGAACGAGCATCGATGACCTGGTCACGATCACCAAAGCGGTGATCGAGGCCGGCGCGACGACGATCAACATCCCCGACACGGTCGGCTATTCGACGCCTGCCGAGTACGGTGCGATCTTTAGACAGTTGCACGAACGCCTGCCCGAGATCGAAGCCAAAGGCATCGTGTTGTCCTCGCACTGCCACAACGACCTTGGCCTCGCAGTCGCCAACTCGCTTAGCGCGATGCAGAACGGTGCCAAGCAGATCGAGTGTACGATCAACGGCATCGGCGAACGGGCGGGCAACGCGGCGCTCGAAGAGCTCGTCATGGCCATGCGGACCCGCGCCGATTTCTACGAAAACTACACAACCTCCATCAATACAAAAGAGATCTACAAGGCCTCGCGGATGGTCAGTAACCTGACGGGTCTATCCGTGCAGCGCAACAAAGCGATCGTCGGACAAAACGCCTTCGCCCATGAATCCGGTATCCATCAGGACGGCATGCTCAAGAACCGCGACACCTACGAGATCATGGACCCGCGCTCCATCGGTGTGCCCGAGAGCAAGCTCGTGCTCGGCAAGCTGTCGGGCCGGCACGCGCTGTCGGACCGCGTCAAAGAGATGGGCTACACGATCGATGACGAAACGCTGCAGCGCGTGTACGACGACTTCAAGAGCCTGGCCGACCGCAAAAAGGAAGTGTACGACGAAGACATCGAAGCGCTGCTCGATAAGCGCCTGGGCGAGGTCCGCAAGCTCTGGGAACTCAGGTTCCTGCGCGTCACCGCGGGCACGGACGAGACAGCGATGGCCTTTGTCGAGTTGCATGATTCCGCCGGCGTCGTACAAAAAGAAACCGCCCACGGCGACGGCCCGCTGGACGCGGTCTTCACCGCCATCCAGCGCATCACCGGCGTCACGGTCACGCTCGAAGAGTTCACCACCCGCGCCATCACCGGCGGCAAAGACGCTCAGGGCGAAGCATCGGTCGCCATCTCCCACCACGGCCACAAGGTCCGCGGCCGAGGCGTCAGCACCGACGTCATCGAAGCCGCGGCCGAGGCATACCTCTCCGCGATCAATCGCATCAAGACGATCGATGCGAAAGCAAGCGAACAAGAACCGGCGGCCCAGCCATGAGTTTTGAGATCAAAGTCGATGAGGAATTGTCGCTACGATTGGTCGAACCGCGTTACGCCGAAGAAGTCTATGAGGCAGTCAATGCCAATCGTGAACATATTGGGCGATGGCTGGGCTGGTTAACGGATAGCTACAGCCTCGAAAGTTCAAGCGTCCGTGCAGCCCAATGCCTGAAGGATTTTGCTGATCGCAAGCAATTAGCGGTGACCTTGATTGTCGATGGGCAGGTCGTTGGCGCAAGCGGCTGGACCTGTTGGAACCAAGAGACTTTGCATGATGGACGGTTGGAGACATCCTCGGCAGACATCGGCTACTGGCTCATCGAATCGGCGCAGGGCAAGGGCCTGGTGACGCGCGCGGTTCGTGCGCTGACGACGCTGGCCATTGAAACATACGACATCCGCAGGGTGACCATCCACGCTGAGCCTGAGAATGAAAAGAGTTGGAAGGTGGCTGAGCGATTGGGTTATACCTACGAGGGCACGCTGCGTGATGTGTTCCGCTGTGATGGCCGTGTGGTGAACCACAAGCTGTATTCCATGTTGGCCGAGGAGTGGAAGCCATGAAATCCACAGTCGATGAAATCCGCGATCGCTTTGACAACGATGTTGAACGGTTCTCGAACCTTGAGACCGGCCAGAGCGCGACGATCGATGCGCCGCTGTGCATGGAGCTGGTGGTCGACTCGGCTGCGGCGGTGACGTCCGATGCGCGGTCGCTACTCGACATCGGCTGCGGCGCAGGTAACTACACGCTGAAATTGCTGGAGCGTTTTAAGGATGCGGACGCGACGCTGATCGACCTAAGCCGACCGATGCTGGATCGTGCATCGCAGCGCGTCAGCGAAGCGACCATAGGGCGGGTCACGACGATGCAATCTGACATCCGCGATATCGAGCTCGGCGAGCAGCAACACGATGTCGCCGTCGCGGCGGCGGTGCTACATCACCTGCGATCCGACGAAGAATGGCGGGAGGTCTGCGCGAAAGTTTATGCCGCGCTGAACCCCGGCGGCTCGTTCTGGATCGTGGATCTGATCAGCCATACCCACGCCCCGGTGCAGGCCGCGATGTGGCGGCGCTACGGCGAGTACCTGACTGAACTGCGTGATGAAGCATACCGCGATGAGGTTTTGGCCTATGTCGATAAAGAGGACAGCCCGGTGTCGGTGATGACGGTCGTGGACCACCTTCGCGGGGCGGGGTTCGATGGCGTCGAGATCCTGCACAAGAACAACTGTTTCGCAGCATTTGGGGCTGTGAAACCAGCCGTGGGAATCGAAGCCCGATGAATCGCGTTTTTGAGTGATACAGCCCCGGTTCTGTGAGCGTCTTATTAGATGCGTGCAGGTTGATATGCATGTTTTGGGCCAGCGACCGTGTTGGTCGATACAGTAAGTAGAGGTCAGGGCGTCGCGACGCAGGATGCACGCGGCCCTGACGAGGAGAGCGGGGCAGCCCCCCGCGAGACAAAGGAGTCTAACTGGATGGGTAAGACCGCCGTTCCGACCGAACCTTCCACCCCCGGAAGTCAAACCACCCCCGCAACCGACGACTCGGCCACGCCGAAGTCTGCATCGAAAGTGAAGCACTTCGTCCTCGACACGAACGTCCTGCTACACAACCCCAACTCGCTGTACATGTTTGATGACAACATCGTCGTCATTCCCTTCACCGTGCTCGGCGAGCTGGACAAGTTCAAGAAAAACAACGACGACACCGGCCGATCGTCACGCGAAGTGATCCGTCAGCTGGATCGCCTCCGCGCCAAGGGCACGCTCGCCGAGGGTGTCCAGTGGAACGGCCACGGCGGGATCGTCAAGGTCGAGTTCGCGGACTTGTCGAGTTGCAAAGATCGGCCAGACTGGTTCATGGAAGACACGCCCGACAACCGGATCATCGGCGTCGCGTGGTCGTTGATGCAAAAGGGCGTCCAGGCCGTGATGATCACTAAGGACATCAACGTCCGGCTCAAGTCCGATGCACTAGGCATCACCACCGAAGACTTCGAGGCGGGTAAGGTCGATATCGACCAGCTCTATGGCGGATACAAAACCGTCGATGTCCCAAGCGAGATCATCGACCAGCTCTACGAAGAAAAACAACTTGAAGCGGGCGCGATCGCCGAATACCTCAAGGTCACGTATGAGGATGGCAGCGTCGGCGAGAACGAGGTGTACGCCAACGAGTTTGTGCAGCTGCACGATCAGTTCGACGAGTCGCACACGGGCCTGGCGCGTCGGCTTGCCGATACGGATCACATGATCCCGGTGCAGGGCCCGCGTCGGCCGGTCTACGGCATCATGGCACGCAACGTCCAGCAGACCATGGCACTTGACCTGCTACTCGATGACGAGATCAAGCTGGTCACGCTGTTGGGTATGGCTGGGTCGGGCAAGACGCTACTCGCGCTGGCGGCGGGGATGGCCAAGGTCTTCGGCGAGCAGCGCTACGATAAGCTGCTGGTCGCTCGGCCGATCATGCCCATGGGCCGAGACATCGGCTTCCTGCCCGGCGATAAGGACGAGAAGCTCAGCGCATGGATGCAGCCGATCTTCGACAACCTGACTTACCTGATGTCCACGCGCGGCGCTGATGCCCAGCACGCTGACTCCAAGCCGGTTGAGCAGCGCGTCAATCAGATGATGGAGACGGGACAACTGGTACTCGAGCCCTTGACCTACATCCGCGGCCGATCGATCCCTCACCAATTCCTCATTGTGGACGAGGCCCAGAACCTCACGCCCCATGAGGTCAAGACGATCGTATCCCGCGTCGGCGAGGGCACGAAGATCGTCCTCACCGGCGACATCGCGCAGATCGACAACCCGTACCTGGACGCGTCCAGCAACGGCCTGGCTTACATGATCGAACGGCTCAAGGGCCAGGCCATCTCCGGCCACATCACGCTGGCCCGGTCCGAGCGAAGTGCCCTGGCGTCGATTGCGGCGGAGTTGTTGTAGTCATCCAGCGGTTCGTTGAACCCGCCAGCTTTTCAGGGGTAGTATTGGACGATGCCAAACACACCCGCCGATCATGACGCCGCGCAAGAAC
>JARFRI010000025.1 GCA_029287335.1 Phycisphaera sp.
TTCCCAGGCGGCGTAGGCGAGGTCCCATTGCTTCAGCCCCATGCGCGCCTGGGCCAGCAGCACGTGGCCGCCTTGGTTGTCGGGGTACTGCTCGGTGAAGGCTCGGGCTTGGGCGGCGAGGCGCGAGAGGTCTTGTTTCTCTTGCAGTGCGGTCTGGAAGGCTTGCTGCAACGCGCCGAGTTCCTGGTCGATCTGTTCTTGGCTGGCTTGTCTTGGTTGGGACGTGTCGCCGCCGTCACCGCGATTGATTGCGAGGTAGATCACCGCGCTAAGAGTCAGGGCCAAGAGCAGTAGCAGCACGACCCAGCCCAGCGAGACCGCGCCGGTCGCTCGTCTTGAATGGGGCTGTCGTGTCGGTGTTGGCATGACCAATCAGCGTATCACATCCATCTAGACCGATCTGTCTGCATCCTCGCGATTAGCGGGGCAAGGCATCGCGGGGCCATTGTTTCCGGGCGTCGGCACCTCGTGAAAAACACTTGGCGCGATGGTCGGCGGCGGGGTCGGGGCGTACATCGGCGGGCGGGCCAAGGCGCCGGAGATGAGCAGCCCGAGGTAGACCGCGACGGAATATCGAACCCAACTGGTCATACCCTAAGTCACCGATTCACGCGGGTGCATGGCAACCAGAACAAGCGTTTGCATGGTTCCGTGGCGGGGCCGAGCCCGTGCAACCGTTACAGACCTATACTCCGGCCATGCTCGCGTTGTCCCGCACGGTTCGGTTTTGTTTGTCAGGCAGTCCAGGTGATCTGGATGGGCCCCGGGACAATACGTTTAGTGCCTGGCCGGCGATGCGCGGGCTTGGGCGGTACTACGAGTTGGATGTGACGTGTCAGGGCGAGGCCGACCCGCAGACGGGCTATTTTCTAAACATCAAGACGATCGACCAGGCGGTGCGCGAGCATGTGCTGCCGATGCTGATCGAGCGTGTCAACGACGAGGCGGGCGCCGCGGCGACGCCGATGGGCGGCTTGATGCGGCGTGTGCTGGAGGCGATTGATCCGCCGCTGAACGGGACGGTTTGCCAAGTGCGTTTGGTTTTGACGCCGACGCTGAGCTTCGGGATTGAAAGGGACGACATGGACCACGTTGTGATGCGACAGCAGTACGAGTTCTCCGCAGCGCATCGGCTGCACGTGCCGACGTTGAGCGAGGAACAGAACCAGGCGACGTTTGGCAAGTGCAACAACCCCGCGGGCCACGGCCACAACTATCGCGTTGAGGTAGCGGTGCGTTGTCCGATCGATGCGCAGGGCCAGTCGCTCGACCCGGCCGAGCTGGATGCGGTGGTGGACCGCGAGGCGATTGAGAAACTGGATCACAAGCACTTGAACGTCGATGTGCCGCAGTTCGCGACGCTGAACCCGTCGGTCGAGAACATCGTCAAGGTGGTTTGGCAGATGCTTGCGGGTAAGCTGCCGGGCGGGGTGACGCTTGATGAAGTGAAGGTGTGGGAGACGGGCAAGACGGTGTGCGCGTATCGTGGGGAGTGATTGATCGTTTATGACTCGTAATAGCCGGGGCGTGTAGGTCTCCATATTTTCTGCTTTTCTGCTTTCTTGATTTTCTGAGTTTATAGATGCACCCCGCCGCACTGGATCACGACGCTCTCTTAAAAGACTGCACGGTCACGGCCGGCCGATCGTCCGGGCCCGGCGGGCAGAACCGCAACAAGGTCGAGACGGCGATCCGCATCACGCACAAGCCCACGGGCGTGATCGCCGGCGCGACCGAGCGTCGGCACAAGGAACAAAACAAGCAGCAAGCCATCTTCCGCCTTCGCGTGAAGCTGGCGATCCAGGTGCGTCAGCCGGTGGACCCTGGGGCCAAGCCCAGCGCGTGCTGGTCGGCGCGGGCGGTGCATGGCAAGCTCTCGATCAATCCGACGCATGAGGATTTCCCGACGCTGCTTGCCGAGGCGATGGACCGCATCGCGATGGTGAATTATGAGCTGCCCGCCGCGGCAGACCTGCTCGGCGTATCGACCTCGCAGTTGATGAAGCTGATCAAGCACGAGCCGGTGGCGTTAGAGCGTTTGAACAAGCAGCGCGAAGCCTTGGGCCTGCATCCGCTTCGCTAGCCCTCGGCCGATCATTCTCTGCGCCCGCTAATCGGTACAAACCCACCACGCATTCACCAGACCGACGAATCCGGAAGGATGCCCTAACCCGCACCGCCGGACGGGACGATGTAACCGTAGAGGGACTTTGCAATCGAGGCGTCACATGCTGCGTGTTGACATCAAATCTGCTCGGCCGGAGATGACCCTGGCGCTGCCGGTGATGAACCCCAGGCTGCCGGGGCACGAGCTGTTGCGTATTGGCTACGAGCTGACGCCGAGCGTGATCGAGAAGCTCGACGAGATGCGTGTCCGCACGATCTGGGTGGACTACCCCAGCCTGTCATTCTTAGGCAAGTACGTCGACCCCAAGACGATCGCCCTGCGCGCCAGCGTCGTCACGCAGATGCAGGACACCTTCGAGACCCTGCAACGCAGCTCGGCGGCAAAGCTCAACTACGACGCCTACACGAGTACGATCACCGACCTGGTTGATAGCGTGATCTCCAACCCCGAGGCCGCGCTGTTCATCGGCGACCTCTGCGCACAAGACACGGATGACGAGTTGATGCGCGCCGGCTCAAGCGTGACCTACCTCAGCGTGCTGATGGGGCTCAAGCTCGAAGGCTACCTCATCAAGCAGCGCAAGCACGTCACCGAGCCGCAGCGCGCCAAGCAGGTCATCCCGCTGGGTGTCGGCGCGATGCTGCACGACATCGGCGTCACGCTGCTGCCCAAAGAAGTCGTCGATCGATACCACCAAACCCACGATGAGACCGACCCGGCCTGGCGCGAGCACCCGGCACTGGGCTTCCGCGCGGTGCGTGGGCGGATCGACCCCACCGCCGCTACCGTCGTCTTGCATCACCATCAGCAATTCGACGGCCAAGGTTACGCGGGCAAAGACTTCCCCGTCCAAATGGGCGAGGGCATTCACATCTTCGCGCGCATCGCCGCGGTCGCGGATGTGTTTACCCGGCTGAGCAATCCCGCTGGTGGCGAGTCGATGCCGCAGGTCTGGGCGTTGAACGCGATGCTCAGTGACAAACTGCGGACCCGTTTTGATCCCAACGTGATGCGGGCCTTGGTCGAGGTTGTTCCGCCCTACCCGCCGGGCAGCCGGGTGACGCTTAGCGATGGCAGCGAAGCGATCGTCATCGACCACCACGTCAACGACCCGTGCAAGCCCACGGTGCAGCGCCTGCCCAACAACGCGCTGCCGATGCCCGGCCAGCCCTTTGGCGAAACCATCAACCTCCGCGAACATGACAAGCTGAGCATCATTGCCTGCGATGGCCAGCGCACCGAGCCCTACAACTTCGGCCCCGACCGCATCCCCGGCAACCGCGAGGCGATGTTCGGCTGGGTGTGATCGCCGTTCCAACGCATATACAAGCCGCTGCGCACATCGTTCCGATAAGAATCGAACGATGTCTGTCTTTGATAAGAACCTCAGCGCGATCGCTAAGCACCACCCGTACCTGGCGGAACAGCTTTCAGCCGTTGAACCGGCGTCACTGGACTGGTCCGACTCTAAGGCAGGGCCGCTGACCGCGGCGCGGATGGACCTTGGGCCTCGGCCTGTCGCGTTGGCGAGCAAGTACGACCCGGTCAAAGAAGCACAGAAACTCGTCGAGCCGGTGGACCACGCGAAGACGGCGTGCATCGTGATCCTCGGCTTCGGCCTTGGGTATCACGTCGACGAGGTGGTGAATCATGTCGGGCCACGCGATCTGGTGATCGTATACGAGCCGGACCTGGCGCAGATGCGCGCGGTGCTGGAGAAGCTGGATTACACGCGCTGGCTGGCGCAGAACGGCTTGATCCTGGCCGGGCCCGACGCGAGTAAGTCGATGCTGCTGGGCCGGATCGAGAAGCGCAGCGCGACGCCGACCCTGGGCACCCAACTCATCACCCACCCCGCTTCGCGTCAGCGGCATGGCGAGGCGTTCAACGACTTTGGCAAGCTCGTCACCGAGACACTCGCCTTTTGTCGTACTAATGTTGCGACCGCGCTGGTCAACGCCACGCGCACCGTCAGTAACCTTGCGAACAACCTGGCGCAGTATGCGGCGGGCTCGACCATTGACGGGCTGAAAGATGCGGCCAAGGGATACCCTGCGATTTGCGTCGGGGCCGGGCCGTCGCTGGTGAAGAACCTTGATTTGCTTTGCGACCCCGAGGTGCGAAAAAATGTGGTTGTCATCGGCGTGCAGACGACGCTTAAGCCGATGCTGCAGCGCGGGATTCGGCCGGACTTCGTGACGGCGCTGGACTACTCGGCGATCTGCACGCGGTTTTATGAAGACCTGCCCGATCTGCCGGACGTGACGCTGGTCGTCGAGCCCAAGTGCCACCCTGCGATCATCGCCGCCTACCCCGGCCCGGTGCGCGTCTGCCCGAGCAAGCTCAACGACAAACTGCTGGGCGACATGGCTCGGCCGATGCCGGAGATCAAGGCTGGCACAACCGTCGCGCACCTATCGTTCTACTTGGCCGAGTTGCTTGGCTGCGACCCGATCATCTTCATAGGTCAGGACCTTGGCTTTTCCGATGGGTTGTATTACGCGCCGGGGACGGCGGTGCATCAGGTCTGGGAGCCGGAGCTTGGGGCGTTTAACACGATCGAGACGATGGAGTGGACGCGCGTGGTTCGGATGCGGGGCAACCTGCGGCGGGCCGAGGATGTGCATGGTCGGCCGATCTTTACCGACGAGCAGATGAGCACGTACCTGGGCCAGTTCGAGCGTGACTTTGATGAGGCCAAGCAAGCGGGCCGAACGGTGATTGATGCGACCGAGGGCGGGATGCCCAAGCAGCACACGCGGTTGAGCACGCTACGCGATGCGCTGGATGAATACGCGATTAAGCCGGTGCCGAGGCTGCCTCAGGCGGAACGGGTGCTAAGCCGCGAGCGGCTGATGAAGCTGCGTGGTTTGCTGGATGGGCGGATTGAGCGTGTCAAGGAACTCAAGCGCGTCACGCTGGATACGGGCAAATTGCTCAAGCGACTGCGCGAGCACCAGCACACACCCAAGAAGGCGGACAAGTACTTCAAGCAGGTGCAGAAGAACACCGCGAAAGTGCATGGCGAGCTGCGCGAGGCGTTTGAGTTGGTGGGCTCGGTGAACACGGTGGGCACGTTCCGCAGAGAGCGGGCCGACCGCGGGATCCATCACACCGAGCATGCCGACGACTATGGTCGGCAGCTCGCACAGATCGATCGCGACCTGGACAACATGGACTTCATCGATCAGGCCTGCGACGAGGCGCTGACGATCTTTAAGGAAGCCCAGCAGCGTTTGCTGGACGCGATTGATGAAGCGGAAGAACCCACGAAACAGGCCGCGTTGATTAGCGCGGCATAAGTTAGCCGG
>JARFRI010000076.1 GCA_029287335.1 Phycisphaera sp.
TACACGGTGCGCTCGGTGCAGTGGCCCGTGTTTGCGCCCAATGGTCTGGACGAGGTCGACGTCGTGGTGCTGGCGGATGTGCCGCAGATCACGCAAGAGCAGGCCGAACAACTCGAACAATTCGTCCGCCGCGGCAACGGCCTGGTGTGGTTCGGCGGGGACAACGTCAAGGCAAGCAAGTGGAACAGCCTCGCAAATAGTTCGCTCTTGCCCGCCACGCTTGGCAACGTCGTGGACACCCGCGACAGCCTGGGCGTCGGTAAGCCCTTGGACCCGAACATGCCGGACCACACGGTGTGCCGACCGCTCAAGTCGCTGCCCGAAGATTTGTTTAGCGAGACGCGCTTCCTGAAGCGCCAAAGCGTGGAGCCGAAGGACACGAGTTTCTCCGTGCTGAATCTTGCCGGGAGTAGTTCGCCTTTGCTGCTCGAGCAGGCACTGGGGCGCGGCCACGTCTTTATGTTCACGAGCTCGGCTCACACTGCATGGAACAACATGGCCCAGACGCCGGTCTTCCCCATGCTCATGCAGCAGATCGTGACGTACCTCGCGGGCCGAGAGTTTGAGCAGCCAAGGACCGTGGGCGATGCGTTAACGCTGTCTTACATGCAAGAGCCGGACGCGACCGATGCGGTGTTCGACACGCCTTCGGACAAGAGCATCACCGTGCCGGTCCGCCAGCACCGCAGCGCGTACGTCGCGCTGTTAGAGCAATCGACCGAAGCGGGGTTCTATGTCGCAAAGGTGAGTGTGCAGTCCGCGGGTACACCGATCGCGGTCAATGTTGATACGAGCGAATCGGATGTCGCCTGCATCACCGCCGCGACACTGCGTGACAGCCTGACGGACACCGGGGTGACCGTGTCGGCATCGGAAGCCGACCTCTCCGCAGACATCGCCATCGCCCGGACGGGTCGTTCGTCGTGGCGCTACTTCATGCTCGCGGCGCTGTTGTTGTTTGTGAGCGAGAGCCTGCTCGCCGACCGCTTGACCAAACGCAACCGATCGCGCGGCAGCCAGTCCGCCCCACCGGCCCAACCGATGGGGGTGGCCTGAGATGAATGCCTTGATCGCCAATAGTACACAAATCGAACGTTTATTCTTCGCCCGGCCGCTGCCCACGGTCCTCATGATCGCGGTGTTCCTCGCCGTGGTTTTGCTGAGCCTTTACCTGTACCGCCGATCGTTTGGCCTGTCGTCTTGGCTGCGTTCGCTATTGGGAGTCGCGCGGTTGATCGTGCTGCTGCTCGTGGTTGCGGCGCTCTTCGAGCCGATGGCCGTCATCCGCGAAACCGACACACGACAGCGCAGCCTGCCGGTGCTGATCGATGTGTCTCAGAGCATGTCGGTCAAGGACCCGCGTAAGCGCAGCGAAGACCTCGCCGAGGCCGCTGCGGCGCTGAACCTGATCACCGGCGAGGACCAGGATGTCGCGCTGAGCCTGGACACCAACCAGCGACTGGCGATCGCCAACGCCACCCGGCTCAACCTCGCCACCGGCCTGCTCACCCAGTCCGCCCGCCCCGCTTTCGAGTCCCTGGGCGCTAACGCCGATGTGAGCTACCACGCCTTTGGCGATCAAACGCAACTGATCAGCGATGACAACACGCTCTCGAACAACTCGCTCGCCGAGTTGTCTGCCACGCAATCGGAGACCTCGATCGCTGAAGCGCTCGAAGCCGCCGCAACGTCCGGCGGCGCGCCGCCCGCCGCTATCGTGCTCCTATCCGACGGCATCGACAGCGGCTCGGCCCTGCGTACCGAATCGGTCCTCCGCGACCTGGGCGCACGCGGCATCCCCGTCTACACCGTGCCCATCGGCCTGACCGACCCGGACGACGTCGCCATCCGCAACATCGTCATGCAAGAAGTCGCGTACTCCGGCGACCGTGTGCCCGTCCGCGTCCAAATCCAATCCAAGGGCTACGAAAAACGCACCGCCCGACTGTCCGTCAAGCTCAACGGCCGAAGCCTGTCGTCACGCACCGTTCGTCTCGAAGGCGGGCTGCAATTCGAAGACATCGACTTCAACGTCGACATCAGCGAGAAAGGTGCGGCACAGATCGACATCCAGATCGAGCCGTTCGAGGACGAAGTCTCGGAACAGAACAACCAGATCAAGCGCAGCATCCGCGTAGTGAATGAAAAGGTCAACGTGCTGTACATCGAGGGCAACGCGCGGTGGGAGTACCGCTACCTGCGTGCGATCCTCAAGCGCGACCCGCGCATCAACGCGACCTTTATTTCGTCCAACGTCGGCCCCGAGATCGCTCGCAACTCCGATGAACACATCGAGCGCTTCCCCGACAGCCGAGATGAGGCATTCCAGAACGACCTGGTGATCCTTGGCGATGTCGACTCGAAGTTTTTCAGTGATGAAGAATTTGTGCTGCTCGAAGAGTTGATCCGCGACCGCGGTGCTTCGCTATTAATGCTCTGTGGCCCGATGCACTCGCCCAGTTCGTATGCAGACACGCCGGTGCAGACGATGTTGCCCGTGCGTTTTGATCCCGATGCGCCGTGGGAAGAAGTTGGCGAATCGGTGTACCCGGTCTTGACGCCCGAGGGGCGGTCCAGCCTGGTGATGACGCTTGAGAACGACCCGGATTTGAACGATCGCGTGTGGGGACGGATGGCACCGATGGACCACCTCCCGCCGCTCCTGGGTGCCAAGCCCGGCGCGACGGTCCTCACCATGCTCTCGGACAGCACGGACCGGGACCAGGGCTACCCGCTGGTCGCCTGGCAGCGCTACGGCACGGGCAAGTGCATGTCCATCGCGACCGACCGGCTCTGGCGACTGCGCTACAAGACCGGCGACAAGTATCACTGGCGCGTCTGGTCCCAGTGCATCCAATTCATGACGCTCTCCCGCTTGATGGGCGAGCACAAACGCATCCGACTGGAAACCGACCGCGCGATCTATCAAACCGACAACCAATGTCGGCTGTACGCGCATGTCCTCGATGACAACTTCGACCCCGTCATGCAGCCACGCTTCGATGTCTTCGTCGTCAGCCAGGACGGCACGGAAAACAGAGAACGCGTCAGCCTCCGCCCCGACCGCTCGCGCCCCGGCTTGTATGAAGGCTACTTCAGCCCACCCGCCCCGGGCCGATACCGCGTCGAATCCAACGAGAACGACAAACGCATCTCCAACACCACCGAGTTCCAGGTCGCCCGGGTCAACCGCGAGTTGACCGACACGAACGTCGATCTTGAAAACCTCAAGCGCATCGCCAACCTGACCGGCGGCGCGGTGCTCAACACGCAACAACTTTCAGAACTTGACACGCTGGTGGACGCCGAGCCGCTGACGAACACCGTCTGGTCCGAGCGTTCGCTTTGGGACAACGGC
>JARFRI010000120.1 GCA_029287335.1 Phycisphaera sp.
TCAGGGATTCAAATACACATCAAACCGCACGGCTTTGCCTTTGTAGACGACGTCGGGTTTGGGCCGTGTGTCGTTCTCAATCACATGTGAATGCAGGGGTCGTTTCACGCACACGCGGTGCACGCCGGTGGCGAGCGCGGCGGCAAGTAATGCGGGGGCGTCGTCGTCATCGCCCGCCAACATGCGGAGCACGCGCATCGGCTTGCGCTCCTTGGCTTTTCTGCCGGTCGGGAACATGGGATCAAGTATTAAGGCTTGTGGCTTGAGGCTTGTGGCTTGGGGCAGCCAGTCAGCGGCATTGGCGGTATGTGGCGTGATGCGCTGGGCGGTGTCGGGTTGTTGCTCGCTGGCTCGTCGGATCGCATCATGCAGCAACGCGGCGATGATGGGCTGGCGCTCGATCGCGGTGACGGTGCAGCCGTGCGACGCGAGCAGCCAGGCGTCTTCACCCAGGCCCGCGGTGCAGTCGATCACAGCGGGGCGATAGGCGTGGCCCTTCTTGATGCCCACCGCTTTGAGCAGCGGCATATCAAGCTTGCGGCCAGCGGGGGAGGTGGTGTCGATCGCATTGAGGTCGGCGTAGACCGCGTTACCGCCGATGAGGTCGGGCTCGCCAACAAGGACGCGCAGCTCGAGACGCTCCGGCGTGACCGCGAGCAGCAGGTCGCAGTCGGGCTCGCCAAGGCGCGTCTTGTTGATGCCAAGCGATGCGGCCAGTTCATCCGCGCGCTGCTGTAATGCCACTTCATGCGGCGGATCGGCACAGACGGCGATTCGCGGTGCGCTCAAAGTCATGATTGATTGCCATCCTTGATGAAGCGCCGCGGCTTGCCGCGCATGGCACCATTGGGCGACACGCGGCAAGCCGCGGCGCTTCATGTTGCGTTGCTACTCTTTCGTCTCCACCTCCGCCAACTGCGCCTCGTACCGCGCGCGGTTGGTTCGGCTGTCCATCAGGACGTGCAGCTTGTCACGCAGGTGGCTGGGCACGTACTTGTCCAGCGTCTTGCGCACGACCGATAGATTTGTTCGTCGGGACATGTGCGTCAGGACGACGTGCTCGCCGCGGAACATTTCCAGGAGCTGGACGATGTCGTCCAGGTGCAGGTGCTTGCCGACGCCCGCTCGCTTGCGGTGCTCCGGCTCGAGGAAGGTGCATTCGGTGATGAGCACTTTTGCGTCCAGGACCTCGGGCCTTTCAAAGTGCTTGCCCCAGAGCGTGTCGCCCATGTACGTGACCTGCGGGATCTCGTGCAGCTCCGTGATCTCTTCGCCTTTTTCTTTGAGCTGCATGAGCTGTTCCTGCGGCAGGCCGACGAGGTCGGCGCGGAGCTTGCTGCGCAGTTCGATGCACGAGTAGCCCAGCGAAGGCACGGTGTGGATCGTGCTGAACGCGCGGAGGACGACGTTGCCCTTGAGCGGGATCTGTTCTTCGGCGTTGAGCGCGACGACTTCGTAGGGCGTTTTTTGCCGTTCGATATCCACCAGCGCGTTCATGAGGTTGTGGATCGGCTCGACCAGGTCGGGGTGGCAGACGACCTTGCCCGTGCCCATGCCTTGGAAGGAGCGCTGCGAGAAGTAGTAGATCAGCGAGGCGATGTGGTCCATGTGGCCGTGGCTGATGGCGATCATGTTGGAGGTCAGCATCGCGCGGGGGCACTCGCCGATGTCAAAGCCGATGTCGAGCTCGGGGACTTGCACGGCCGTGGCTTCGCCGGCGATGGAGACGCCTTGGACGCGGAACGGCGGGAGGTAGAGGAAGCCGACTTGTGGGCGGCGCGGTGGTTCCTTGGGCAGCATGTGTGTTCTCGCGTGGGTCAGCGTGCAAAGGGGATTGTCATCAACCGTGCAGCACGCTGACCGGCGTGGATTGCTGCGGGCTTGATGAGAAATGCGCTCGCGTGGTTGATTGAACCACGCCGGCAGTTGCTTTTGTGCGTCACCATCCGGATGACGCTTTGAGAGAGTATCGTATCGGCAGGTCAATCCTGCAAGAAGAGGCGTGGTATGCAAGCGATTTTGGAACAATGGGCAAGCGTCCGTCACCCGGTGATCGGGATGGTACACCTGCGGCCGCTGCCGGGCAGCCCGCGGTTTGCGGGGGATTTCGATGCGGTAATCGAAGCGGCGGTCGCCGACGCGAAGACGTGGGAAGCCGCTGGGGCCAATGGGCTGATGGTCGAGAACTTCGGCGATGTGCCTTTTTATAAGGGCGATGTCCCGCGCGAGACGGTGGCGGCGATGACGCGTGTGGCCGTCGAACTGCGACGCGCGGTGCCGGGCCTGCCGCTGGGGATCAATGTGCTGCGCAATGATGGGCTGTCGGCACTGGCGGTCGCTGCGGCGGTGGGTGCGAGCTACATCCGTGTCAACGTGTTGAGCGGATCGGCGGTGACGGACCAGGGCGTGATCGAGGGCCAGGCCGCGGCGCTGATGCGCTACCGCAAGGCACTGGGCGCAGACATCAAGGTCCTGGCGGATGTGCGTGTGAAGCACGCGGCGCCGTTGGCCGAGCGGCCGTTGCAGGATGAGGTGGAAGAGTTGGTCAAGCGAGCCGGCGCGGATGCGGTGATCGTGTCGGGCACCGGCACGGGTAAGCCAACGGACCCGAGCCACGCGGCGGAGGTGAAGCGCTATGCAGGCGACGTACCCGTCTTGATCGGCAGCGGCGCGGATGCGCAGTCGATCCCACAACTCAAGGGCGCGTGCAATGGTTTCATCGTCGGCAGCGCGGCGAAGCCCGGCGGGAAGATTGATGAGCCGGTCGATCTCGATTTAGCGAAACAGGTCATTGGAGTGACTTGATATTGAACCACGAAGGCGCGAAGGACACGAAGAAAGACAACCGATCCATAACGCCAAGACGCCAAGTGGCCAAGACGCCAGGGTTCAATCCGATCCATTTTCTGTGTTTCACAGCTATAAAATGATTGTGCGATTCAAGTATAAAAATCATGTTTGGTTTTCTCGGCGTCTTTGCGCCTTGGCGTCTTGGCGTTAAGGTTTGAATGTCTTTGCCTGCCTTCGTGTTCTTCGTGTCTTCGTGGTTAAAACATGCTTTTAAGTAACGCTACATGGCTCCCCATACCACCGACCGACACCTCGGCGTGGGTCTACTACAGCCTAGTGATCGCCGCGGTGATCGTGATGGGGATCGCCAAGTCGGGCTTTGGCGGCGGCGTCGGTATCCTCGCCGTGCCCTTGATTGCCAACGCGATGCCAGCCGACCGGGCGCTGGGCGTGATGCTGCCGATCCTGATTGTCGCGGATGTGTTTGCGGTTCATCAACACCGCGGGCAGTGGAGTTGGCCCCACATGCGGCCGGCCTTGTTGGGCGCGGCGATCGGCATCGGCCTGGGCACGCTGTTGTACTTCCTGTTGCAGGCCGGATCGAAAGACAACCTTGAAGCGCAGTTGTCTCTCTTCGTTGGCTCGATTTGCCTGCTGATGGTCGCGGTGCAGGTGTATCGGCTTTGTGGCGGGAAGGTGCCGAAGCTGCCGGGTAACAAGCCGACGGCGATCACCGCTGGCGCGGCGGCGGGGTTCACGTCCATGCTCGCACACGCGGCCGGGCCGATCATGTCGATCTATTGGCTGGATCAAAAAATGGGTAAGCGCGTGCTGACCGGCTCACTCGTTTTCTTTTTTATCCTCGTCAATCTCGCCAAGCTGCCCAGTTACGCGAAGCTCGAGATGATCACGGCCGGTTCGCTCAAAGAGTCGGCCTTCTTCGCCGTCTTCGTGCCCATCGGCTCGCTGCTGGGGATCGTGATGCACCACCGGATCCCGGAGAAGCCGTTCACGGCCGTGATGTACGCCGGGGCCGCGGTCGCGGGGGGCTGGTTGATCGTGAAGGTGATCGTTTAAGGCTCAAGGCAGCGCTTCGCTTCACCACAGAGTCCACGGAGATCACAGAGGGCACAGAGCAAGGCAATCCAACATGATGCCTTGCTCCGTGACCTCAGTGTTCTCCGCGTTCTCTGTGCCTCTGTGGTGAAGCGAAGCGTTGTCTTTCCCGCCAACTTTCACCGATTCACCCCAAGCGGTAGAATGTCCCGTTCAACGAAAGGTAGAATTGTGAGCGATATCGAGCGATTTAAATTGGATGGCAAGGTGGCCGTGGTCATCGGCGGGACGGGCGTGCTTTGCGGCGTGATGGCCAAGGGCCTGGCGACGGCGGGGGCGAAGGTTGTCCTCGTTGGCCGAAGCGAGGAGAAGGCCAAGGCCAACATCGACATGATCGCTTCCGCTGGCGGCGAGGCCGTGTTCGAAGCCTGCGACGCGTCGAGCAAGGCGAATGTCGAAGCGCTCTTGAAGAACGTGGTCGACAAGCTCGGCTCGGTGGACATCCTCATCAACGGCGCGGGTGTGAACTCGGCGACGCCGTTCCTTGAGATCGCTGAAGACGAGATCGATCGGATTCTTTCGATCAACTACAAGGGCGTGGTCTTCGCGTGCCAGGTCTTCGCCAAGCACTGGCTGGACGCGGGCAAGGCCGGCTCGATCATCAACGTCGGCTCGGCGTCGGGTGTCACGCCTTTGAGCCGAGTGTTTACGTACTCGGCGAGCAAGGCCGCGGTCCACAACCTCAGCAAGAACCTCGCCCGCGAATGGGCTGAACAAGGTATTCGTGTGAACACGTTGGTGCCTGGTTTTATCCCGGCCGAGCAGAACAAGAAAGTGCTGACGCCCGAGCGCACTGCGCAGATCATGGGCCACACGCCGATGAAACGCTTCGGCGAAGCACATGAACTGGCCGGGGCCACTTTACTGCTGGCCTCCGGAGCGGGTTCCTTCATCACGGGCACCGAGATCATCGTTGACGGCGGATACGCCGCCATGACCATCTGAACGGCCGGCAAAACCGAAAAGACTGTTTGGTCTGACCTGTAGCAGACCTTGAATAAATCACAACGATATGAGAGCATTATTGGCCTGACCAATTT
>JARFRI010000156.1 GCA_029287335.1 Phycisphaera sp.
AGAGCGCAACGCGAAGGACGGCCTGTTCAAGCGTATCAAGGACGAGAAGAAACGAGCCGCGCTGCTGGCCGACTTCAAGCCGATCAGGGATTCCAAGATCGACGAGGTACAAGCGAACTGGGACGCGGTGCTGGGCTGGACACCGGAGGATGACGAGCACTAATTGGCCTATTGAATCGACTAACCCATAGAAAAACCCTGCCGAAATTCGACAGGGTTTACTTGGATGGCGTTGTTGTGTTGGCTTATGCCGCTTCAGTACGCTTTTTGTTCAGCAGCGTGCTCAACCGGCTCTTGTAGCGGGACGCGGTGTTCTTGTGCATCAACGGGGAGGCAGCGGTCTGGTCGAGGATCTTATAGATCTCTTTGAGCTTGGTTTCGGACTCGTCGACGCTGCCGTGGAGGATCAACTCGCGGTAGTCCTTGATGGCTTCGCGATAGGTGCTGTTGCGCCAGCGGTTGATGGCTCGGCGTTTGCCGTTCTGACGGATACGTTTTTTGGCACTCAGGGAGTGAGCCATGGGTCTGCCTCTGGGCTAGATCGGTGTTCGAGTAGGGTGCCCCCGTTGGGGCGAGCCACGTATTATGCGCTAGGCCGGGCCGATGTTCAACCCGACGCCAACGAATTTTAAGACATCTGCCATAATGGGCGTCAATTCTCTGCCCGCTGAATGATTTTGTCCCTTGTCCAGCGTGCGTAATAGCTCACTGATCGACTCTCTCCTTTGGCCCGTTCTGGCCACCTCTATGCGGCTGTTTGCCCTTCGCACGGTATCTCCCGCCTTGCGCTATCCGTCGTTAATCATGCAATAGCCATCATTTATGACCAAAATAATGTCTACGCGCGCACAGATGCGGCCCTCGACTCGTCCCGCCCAACGCTGGCCAGGCCCGCTGATGGACGCTACAAAGGCCGGCCAGCCTTTTTCTGCACAGCACGTCCGACCGCCGCCTAGCTTGACAAAATGGCCCATTTACGTACCCTTACCGATTCCCCTGCGGGCATTGTGCGCGTCGGGGGGCTGAGGCAACGGTATGCGTTTACAGCGATTCCAAGTAGGCCATCGGGGTTTGACCCGGTGAAGATGGTGAACCCTCACCATCTCGAGCCGGCGCAACCGCGTCGGCAATCAGGCCAACGGCCCTCGGTCCACCTTCATCCGGAGGTGTGCCCGATGGCGTGATCGCTGCGGACCCATCCCGCAAACTCGCTTGTGCTTTTATGAAGGCATGAGACGACGGCAACCCCGTCACGAGTTCACGCCGACGCCACGAGCACTGACGCTCGTGGTTTTTCGTTGGACCCCGCAATGGCCTCGTGCCATTGGATTTGAATAACCAGACGCCGGCAACCCCGGCACGACAACACGGCAACTAAATACAGGACGACCGATATGAATGGTGTTGAAATGCTACGACTGCTCGACGGGATCGCGCGAGATCGCAACGTCGACAAGGAAATCCTTATCGCAGACCTCGAGCAGGCCCTCGTCTCCGCTGCGCGCAAGCACTTCAACGCAGTTGATACCGAAGACTTCTCCTGCGAGATCGATCGATTCACCGGCAAGATCGGCATCTGGCGCGAAGACGAAGAAATCCCGCTCGAAGAGCTTGGCCGAATCCCCGCACAGACCGCCAAGCAAGTCATGATCCAGCGCTTCCGTGAAGACGAGCGCGCCGCGATCTTCGACGAATACATCGACCGTGTTGGCGAGCTGACCACCGGCGTGGCTCAGCGCTACGAAGGCGGCGCGTTGGTCGTGCAGATCGGCCGAGCCGAAGGCTTCATGCCACGCAGCGAACAGATCCCGGGCGAACAGCACCAGCCCGGCGAGCGTGTGCGATGCCTGATCCTTGATGTCCGCGACGCGGGTAACCAGGTGAAGATCGTCCTGAGCCGAGCCGACCCGGAGTTTATCCGTCGCTTGTTCGAGGTCGAAGTGCCCGAGGTCAGCGAACGGATCATCGAGATCAAAGCGATGGCACGCGAGGCCGGTCACCGCACCAAGATCGCCGTGCAGTCCATCGATACCAAGGTCGATGCCGTCGGCGCTTGCGTCGGCGTGCGTGGCTCGCGGATCAAGAACATCGTCGACGAGCTCGGCGGCGAGAAGATCGACATCGTGCGGTGGAACGAGTCCAGCCAGATCCTGATCCAGAACTCGCTCAAGCCCGCAGAAGTCGTCGAGATCTCGCTGTGCTTTGAGCTTGGCCGAGCGACCGTGGTCGTCAACGAAGACCAGCTCTCGCTGGCGATCGGCAAAAAAGGCCAGAATGTCCGCCTCGGTGCCCGACTGACCAACTGGGACGTCGACATCCTCACGCCCCAAGAGTTCACCAAGTCGATGGACACGATGGTACAGACCCTCACCTCGATGGACTTCATCGACGAGGCGATGACCGACAAGCTCGCCGCACTGGGCGTGATTAGTTTGTTCGACGTCGAAGAGGTCGGTGCCGAGTACATCGCCGAGACACTTGAGCTCAGCAATGAGCAAGTGGCTGAGCTCCTTGAAGTGGTCTCTGCTCAGGCGAAGATCGTCCAGGCGCAGCAGGCCAAAGAGAAAGAAGAACAAGAAAAGCAGAAGCGCGAAGCACAAGAGATGGCCGCGCAAGGCATCGACGACCTGCTCGGCGGCGGGGCACTGGTCGAGGAAGCCACGGAAGAAGACCAAGCCCCTCACCGCGAATACGGCGAGGCCGGCGAAGACCTCATCCCCGAAGCCGACATAGCCAGCGAAGCCGCTGACAACGGCGAGCCGGTTGATCCCGGCCTGCAAGCCGAAGAGTCGGATGATGAGGACGGCAGCGAGTTTGTTGCCGAGCACACGGACTCTGACGCTGGCAGCGTCGGTGATCCGCAAGACAGTAAGAGCTAAGCCTGAAGACGAAGTACAGAGACTGACCCGAATCAGCCGCCGTGACGAACACGGGGCAAGACAGACACCAGCTAGGAGCCAATTTTGGCGAAAACGTTACGCATCCATAACCTGGCCAAAGAGCTCGGCGTGCAAAGCAAGGTCATCGTCGCCAAATGTGCAGACGAGGGCGTGCCCGATATCACCAACCACATGTCCGTGGTGAAGGTCGGCCTTGCGCACACGATCCGCCAGTGGTTTGCGCTGGATGAAGAAGACCACAGTCAAGACACTGCCATCGAGACGACGCACAAGATCGACGTCAAGAAAGTGCGCAAGAAGGCCGCGAAAAAGAAGAAGGCTTCACCGAAGGAGGCGGAACCAGAGGTAGAAGCTGCCGTCGAAGAATCGGCCGAGGCTGAAAGCGAGACGAAGAAGAAGACAACGAAGAAAACGACCAAGACTGCCGCGAAGAAAAAGAAACCTGTTGCCGAAGAACCCGTCGAGGCGGCGAGTGAGCTGGCGGCTGAAGCACCGGCGGCTCAAGAGCAAGCCGAAACGACAGAGGCCGCGAAACCTGCCGCCAAAGCCGGGCCGACACAACCTGCCGGACAACAGAACGTGCCGAACCGACCCGACGTGGTCAAGCCCGCCGGCGAACAACTCACCAAGCCCAATCAAGTCAAGCTGCGTGGGCCCAAGGTGATCCGTGTCGAGAAGCCCGAGCCCGTCGCACCGCCCCGATCGCGCGGCCCGAGGCGTGATTCGCCGTCCGAAGGCGATGTGCCCGGCGTCACACGCTCGCGCGGACCAGCCCGTGGCGGCGGCGTGAAGCGCGGTCCAGGCGGCGGACCAGGTGCTGGCGAAGGCGATGCAGGTCGTGGCAACAAGCGACGCTCGCTGAGCAATCGGCGCGGCGGTCGCAACGACCCCTTACTCACCGGCCCGCAGCAGATGTCCAAGGCCGACCTCGATGAGCTGGACGCAAAGGTCCGCGGCGCCTCCGGCTACGTCAAGCGTCGACGACAATCGTTCAATAAATCCGGACACATCGGCTCCGCAGCGCAGTCCGCTGTGGTCACCGGCGGCAAGGTTGAGATCGAAGAACCGATCACGATCAAGGCACTCAGCTTCGCCACGGGTATCCGTGCCGCAGAAGTCGTCAAGTTCCTCTTCCAGAAGGGGATCATGGCCAACGTCAACTCGGCGATCGAAACCGAGCTGGCCGAAGAAATCTGCCTCGAACGCGACATCGAACTGGTCGTCAAAGAACACGAGACCGCTGCGCAAAAAGTCGAACAGGATTTCATGGAACGCGACAAGGTCGATGTCCAACCGCGACCGGCCGTCGTGACGATCCTCGGCCACGTCGACCACGGCAAGACCTCGCTCCTGGACCGCATCCGCAAGGCCGATGTCGCTGCACATGAAGACGGCGGGATCACCCAGCACGTCGGTGCGTATCGCATCACCGTCAAGGGAAGCGATGAAGAAGACAAGTCCGTCGTCTTCCTCGACACGCCCGGCCATGCCGCGTTCACCTCCATGCGTGCCCGCGGTGCTCAAGTGACCGACATCGTCGTGCTCATCGTTGCGTCGGACGACGGCGTCATGCCACAGACCGTCGAGTCGATCAACCACGCCAAGGCCGCTGGTGTCCCCGTGGTTGTCGCGGTCAACAAGTGCGACCTGCCCGGCTTCAGCGACAATAAGATGCAGGAGATCTATGGCCAACTCGCCGAGCACGGCCTCAACCCAACCGCTTGGGGCGGCGAGACGGAAGTCGTCAAGACCTCTGCCGAGACCGGCGAGGGGATCGAGGACCTCATCGAGATCCTCGACCTTCAAGCCCAGGTCCTCGAACTCACCGCTGACTACGGCGGCCCGGCACGCGGCACCCTGATCGAGGGCGAGATGCAGCCCGGCCGAGGCCCGGTTGCACGGGTTCTCGTTCAGGACGGCACGATCAAGGTCGGGGACTTCATCGTCTCGGGCCGAGCCTTCGGCCGTGTCCGTGACATGACCAACGACCGTGGCGAGCAGGTTCAAGTGGCCGGCCCGGCAACGCCTTTGGAAATCTCCGGCTTAGATACGATCCCCGATGCGGGTGACAAGTTCTACGTCACCGACACCTTGAAGAAGGCCGAGAGCGTCGCCAGGCAGTTCCGCGACGACGAGCGTGCACAGGCCCAGGCCAGCCGCACGAAGGTCACGATGGACAACTTCGCCGCGACGATCCAGGCGGGCAAGATCAACTACCTCAACGTCCTGATCAAGGCCGACGTGCAGGGCTCGGTCGAGACGCTCAAGAAATCGCTCGAAGAGATCGGCAACGACGAAGTCGCGGTCCGTGTCATCGACTCGGGCGTCGGCGGGATCACCGAGAGCAACGTGCTGTTGGCTGACGCGTCCGACGCAGTCATCATCGGCTTCCATGTCTCGGCCACCCCCGCGGTGCGTGAGATTGCCGAGCAGCGACATGTTGAGGTGAAGCAGTACCGCGTCATCTACGAGACGATCGACGACATCAAGCTGGCGCTCGAAGGCATGCTCACGCCGGATCAGAAGGAAGAAGAGATCGGCCGAGCCGAAGTGAAGCAGGTCTTCAAGATCGGCAAGCTCGGCAACATCGCCGGCTGTATGGTCGTCGAAGGCGTGATGAAGAAGGGCGAGAAGATTCGCGTCGTCCGCGACGGCACGGTCGTCACGGAAAAACGCGCACTGGAAACCCTTCGCCGCGTCAAGGACGAGGCCAAGGAAGTGCGCACGGGTACCGAGTGCGGCATCCGTATCGCGGGCTACGAAGACCTCAAACCCGGCGACGAACTGGTGTGCTACAAAGTGACCGAAGTGAAGAGGAAGCTGGATTGAGCCATTCGCTTTTAGCCGTTAGCCATTCGCTCAAGGCAACCGAGAGCTAATGATGGTTCGGGCTAACGGCTAACGGCTAAAGACTAAAAGCGACCCCATGACCAAACGCATCGAACAAGCCGAATCGACGCTCCGCAAGGCGCTGGCACAGGTGCTGCAACGCAACCTCTCTGACCCGCGCATCCGCGGCATGGTGTCGATTACCCAAGTCGATATCACGACGGATATGAAGCTGGCCAAGGTCATGGTGTCTGTCCTGCCCGATGAGTACGCCAAGCGAACGCTCAGCGGGCTCAAGGCCGCGAATCGGCATATCCATAGCGAGGTGAAGAAGCTGGTCGCCTTGCGTGTCGTGCCGCACCTGCGTTTCGAACTCGACGACTCCCTGAAGCAGGCCGATCAGATCTTCCAAGCCATCGATCAGGCCAAGGCTCGCGAACAGCACAACGATATCTCCGAAGATGTCTCTGAAATTGACGAGGCGTAACCCAAGCCTCAGCACACATGCCCCAACCCCCAGGACTTAAGACGTTGGCAAAGACCGATACAAAGAAACAAGAAAAGGCGTTCGCCACGGTGCTCAAAAAGGCACAATCCGCGTGGAGCGGCGAAGAAGCCGACGAACTCGAACCGATCGCCGAGCTGGTCTTCAGCTTCCTCATGTGGAACGCGACTGCTAAGCAGGCGGACACGGCCTTCGGCAAGATCATGTCCCAGGTCGTTGACCTCAACGAGCTGCGCGTCTCGCTGACCAATGAGATCATCGATATGGTTGGCGTGCGCTACCCCGACGCGAGCACCCGCGTGATCCGCATGCTCCAGTCGATGATGGAAATCTTCGAGCGCGAGCACGACTACAAGATGGGCTCACTGCCTGCGCGTAGCAAGCGCGAACAGAGGGAGTATCTCGATACGCTGCCGGGCATGACGCCTTTTGTTGCGGCGCGTGTGTCGCTCTTGGCGTTTGGTGCCCACGCGATGCCGGTGGACGATCGGCTGCTGACGCTGTTGATCAAAGCGGGCGTCTTCGAGCCGGGCACGACGCCCGCAGACGCCGAGAGCTGGCTGACCCGACAGGTCAAGGCCGGCGACGCGATGGGGGCTTACCTTGCGTTGCAGGAGTGGGCCGACGGCCAGCGCGTGACACTGCCCAGCCCGGCGAAAACCGCGGTATTCAAGGCCGATCCGATCGAGCAGGAGCCCGACAAGCCAGCCAAGGCATCGACCAAAAAGTCCGCCAAGAAGCCCGCTAAGAAGGCACCGACCAAGAAACCAACCAAGAAGACAACGACCAAGAAGCGCGTCGCCAAGAAGAAGTGACACGCCTTGCCGAACACGTCGCGCCGCGGCTAGCCGCGCTGCTGCGACTCAACGAGACGGAACATGCCCAAATCTCCCGAGCTGCAACTGAAGATCGGCCTGCCCAAGGGCTCGCTGGAAGTGCCGACGATCGAGCTCTTCGATCGCGCGGGCTACAACATCGACTGTCTCTTATACACATCTCCGAGCCCACGAGACGAACAATTCCATCGCGTATGCCG
>JARFRI010000261.1 GCA_029287335.1 Phycisphaera sp.
ACCGAGGCTTCTCTCAACTCAATGATCCTTGCGAAGTCGCTCATGTTTGAAATGGCTTTCTGCCTTCCTTGGCGTCTTGGCCCCTTGGCGTCTTGGCGTTAAAAACAAACCCCAGCAACCCTACCCAATCAACCCTTCACTACTCGGCTTGTCTTGGCCGTGGACGATGATGCGGTCGATCTCGGATTCGATGCGGACCGCGCCGTCTTCGGTGACGACCGCGATGGGGACTTTGCCGGCCTTCCAGTCGGCCAACGGCATCAACGGGAACCGGGCCGGGGCGGTGCGGTCCGGGTCGATGGTGATGTAGGTCCCGCCAGCACCGGGGGCGAGCTTATCGATGATCAGGCGTGGCCCCGCCAGGAGGTAGCCCAGCGCGGTGATGCCGCGCGGGTAGTGGGCGAGGTTGTCGGTGATGTACGCATCGACGAAGCCCTTGGATTGCAGGTGGGTGTTGCACATGACCTGCATGTCCCAATAGTGGCTGGCCGAGGATTTCCATCGGACGTGCAGGTAGCGGGCGAGCATGTCCCGCCAGAGGTTTTGGCTGATGCGCAGGTGGTCGGTTTCGAGGGTGGTATTGCAGCAGCCGTAGCGCCGCATGGTTTCGCGTTTGCCGCTGACCAGGTCCTTGACCAATAGTTCTTCGGGCAGGGCGGTGGGCATGCCGACCATGAAAGGCAGCAGTTCCGCGTTGGCGTTGTAGATGCAGTAGACGTTGGCGAGGTCTTGGCTTTCATCGGTGGCAAACGCGGGATCGACGCAGACCATGAAGTGGTCGGCGTACCAGGCTTCTTCGATGATCTTGGGCACCGCTTCTTCTGCAGCATGCTCGAAGGTCTTTGCGGCCGGCGCGACGTCGGGTGTGTCGGCGTACTTGAGCAGATCGGCTGCGGCACGCAGCGCGACGACGCGTTTCACCGCGAGGTAGGTCTGTTTAGGCGACGAGCGGAAGGCGGGCGAATAGCGTGAGCCGTGCGTAGTGGAGACACCGACCGACGGGAAGCCGGAGTGGTCGCGGTCGGCCCAGAAGAGGTACATGCCCAGCCGGGTGATCAGCGGGTAGTGGTCACGCACCAGCGACGTGTCGCCGGTCCACCGGGTGTAGGTCTGAAGCAGCGCGAGCAGGTCGGCGTTTTGGTCGGCCGGCGATGGGCTGTCGTACGTCGAGCCGATCAAGTTCAACGCGCTGCCCAGGTCGTGTTCGACGATGACGCCCTCGCTGGGCTCGTGTTCTTTGGTGCGTTCCATGAACTGGCTGAGCACCATCTTTAAGAGTTGGGGCCACATGCCGAGATAGAACATCGCGGCGTTGCACTCGGCGTTGAGGTTGGACTGAAGCAGGCGCGAGCCTTCGATGACGGAGAACCAGGACTTGCGCGTGCCGGCCGGGCACTTCTCCTCGGCGACGCCGGGGTCTTCGTGGCTGAGCCAGAACGTGTTGGCGAGGTAGGTGGCCCAGGCCTGGCTGACCAGGTGCTGCTGGGCGATATTCATCGGCGCTTGCTGGACGAGCTTTTCGATCCGCCGGGAGTGTGCCAGGTGGTCGTCGCGGGTGGTGAGCGCTTCATCCACGACCTCATCGATCGTCGGCCAGTGATCGACGTAGCGGAAGCTTGCGTCGTAGACCTCGCCCTCGCCCGCGCCACGCTTGACCTTCGCGATCGGCTCGGCCACATGCGCGCACCACACCAGCCGCCACTTGGTGCCTTGGTCGGGCATCGTCACCGGCATCGTGATCGTCAGGCCGTCGCCCTCTGGGGTCGGCTCGGCCTCGGGGTTGAGCGAGACGATCCGCTCAAGGGCCGTGACCGTCGGCCCATCGCTGGGCGGCAGATTCGTCTCAGGAAACGGGCTGGACCGATCCGCGTTAAACGACAAATGATTGTCGTAGCGCATGTGGATCTGCCCGTCATCGACAAACACCTGCGTGTCCGGCCGATTGATGCGCAGGAACAAACGCACGTTCATATCTTCTTCCGCCGCCTGCTGACGCCAACGCGCGTGGATCACATGGTGTACGCGGAACTCGAGATAAAACACCGGCAGCAGGCAGAGCTTCTCGTCCTGTGGATAGAACGGGCTGTGGATGTTCAGCTCGAAGCGGATGTTGTGCTTGCCCGAGTAGCCGCGGTAGGTGATGGAGTTGAATCGCTCGAACTGTTCGCAGTTGACCAGCGGTTTCCCGATGGACGTGAAGGGGAGGGTTCGCTCGGTGCCGTCGGGCTCGACCATGCCGACGCACAGGTCCATCGGGCGATCAAGCAGTCGGCCCAGCGCGCTGTGCATGACGCGCTGCTTGTACGGCTCAAACAACATGCCGAACCGGCTACCCAGCCGAGCAATCTGCCACGACATCAACTGCATACACGCGCCTGTTTCAAAAAAGTTCTTTGATCTAAGGTGCATTGTGACGCGGACGTGGCCGGGGTCAAGCTGGCTCGTCGCCGCTGTTCGTATCAGGCTCGACGATGGCGACGCCGAAGCCGCCTTGCTCGAGTTGTTTGGTGAACTCAGGGCCCGCCAAAAGACGGGTCCGTTCCCACAGCCAGTCAGACTGTCGCGCTTGGCCAACGCGCTGGGCGGCGGTCGCGAGCATGGCGTGCATCGTCGCGCAGTGCTGAGCGGGCATGAGCTCGGCCAGCTCGACCTTCGCCCGCGCCCGGTGCAGCGCATGATCGTAGGCCCCGATGGCCAACTCGTACCGCGTCTGGATCGCCAGGCGTTGCAGGGACTGCGCCAAGCCGAGCTTGGTTTGTTGCAGGTGCGCAAGGGCGTGGTACGCGCCGGGCAGGTTGCCGATTTCAAGCTGCGCCTCGGCGAGCATGAGTAGCAGGTGCGGGCGCGTCACCGCGGCCGGGCCCTTGAGCGGTTGGCTCAGCAGGCACAGACAGATGGCCGCGGTCTCGGCGAAGCGGCGCTGCAGGTGACGCAGCCCCGCGAGGCGGTGGTAACTCAGCAGCCGGGCCCAACGCATCACCGGCCGAACGGCCAGCATCTCATTGAGCGCGTCCTCGGCCTTGCTCGGCTCGGTGGCCATCAACCCGCCAAACATCGACAACGACCGCGCGACCCTGGCGGTCGAAAGGGACATCCAAAGCCAAAGCCCCATCACCAGCGCCGGCGCGATCAGCCCCGACACGATCACCATGCTCGGCAGCACCAACGTCATCAACAACGCGATCATCACGCCCGCGATCAGCAGCCCGCGCATCATGTCGTCAAACGCGAGCTGCCTGGCAAGGCGCTCGGGTTCAAACGGGTTGATCAGGTCTTTAGGCATGCGTCAGTCTTTGTGGTTTGGTGAGAGTTTCTGTAACTCGGGGTAGCGGAACACCAGCGCAGCGGGGGGGATCAATAGCGTTGCCTGATCCCAATAGTGC